>CAYSMM010000048.1:0-10820 GCA_964432095.1 uncultured Burkholderiaceae bacterium
CTCAAATCAAAAAGCCACCTCGAGGGTGGCTTTGATTTGGCGGAGCGGACGGGGCTCGAACCCGCGACCCCCGGCGTGACAGGCCGGTATTCTAACCAACTGAACTACCGCTCCGCAGCGGTGTACCCGTGGACACAAGATGTGCCCCAGACATTGAGAAATTATCTATGTGCCGTGTGACGAGACGGGATACAGCTAAGCGCCCGCAGCGCAGGAACCAAATTGAGTACTTGTGGGTACGCGGATTCCGGGCACCGCACTACGATACTGTAACTCGTCGCAGCAGCGGCAAACTGAATACTGGTACCCCGTAGGGGATTCGAACCCCTGTACCTACCGTGAAAGGGTAGTGTCCTAGGCCTCTAGACGAACGGGGCAAAGTGTTCTTTGCCTTTGCAACTTTCACGCTGCTGCAACTGCTGTGTGGGTGGTGGAGGTAAGCGGGATCGAACCGCTGACCTCTTGCATGCCATGCAAGCGCTCTCCCAGCTGAGCTATACCCCCAACAGAACCTCTCACCGCACCGACCTCGCTTGGATTTCTCCTTGCGAGCGTTGCAGCAACAGCGCGAAAGACCAAGATTATAACCAAAATTCCTTCTACGTTGCCAGTGCGGCTAGTGGGGGCACTCGACAATCTGCACGCGTGCAGATGCAGCGCGTGCGCGGCCATGCAGTAACCCGACCTATGCTACAGCCTGCAATCTCGCTAGCACTTTGTCGCGCCCCATGAGGTCGAGCACTGCGTCGACGCTGGGCGTGTGCGTGCGTCCCACCACCAGCAAGCGCACGGGCATGGCGACTTGCGGCATCTTGAGGCCAGACTCACCGACAGTCTCTTTGATTGCAGCGCTGATGCTGAGCTTGTCCCAACTTGCCAGCGCAGCGAGCTTGCTACGCAATAACTGCACGGCGCGTTTGCTTTGCTCGGTCAGGTGCTCTCGCAAGGATGCACTATCGGGGGCAGGCACGTCGTAAAACATACGCGCCAGTTCTGCGATCTCACGCACAGTGTTCACACGCTCCTTGAGCAGTTGCGCTGCTGCGCCCACATCGGGGCCACCTTCAAGGTGAACGCCCATGCGCATGAGCTGCTGGCGCGTGAGATCGGCCAGCCGACCGGCGTCGCACTGCTTGATGTAGTGGGCGTTGACCCAATCGAGCTTCTTGCTGTCCCATTGCGCCGGGCTGTGTGCGAGGTGCGTGCCGTCAAACCACTGCACTAGCTGGCCGCGCGTATAGAGCTCGTCATCGCCATGGCTCCAGCCCAGGCGCGACAGATAATTCACCATCGCCTCGGGCAGGTAGCCGTTGTCGGCATACTCCATCACACTCACAGCACCACGGCGCTTGGAGAGCTTCAAGCCATCGTCGCCCAGGATGATGGGCACGTGGCCGAAACTGGGCAGCGGTGCTCCCAGTGCGTTGAAAATATTGATCTGCCGCGGCGTGTTGTTCACATGCTCATCGCCTCGAAAAACGTGCGTAATGCGCATGTCCCAGTCGTCCACCACCACGCAGAAGTTGTAGGTTGGTATGCCGATGGGCTCGTCGGCATCGTCAGACGGACGGGCGATGATGAGGTCGTCGAGATCGCGATTGTCAAAGCTGATGGTGCCTTTGACGAGATCGTCCCAACTCACTGGGCCAGCCAGCGGATTCTTGAAACGCACCACAGGTTTAACGTCCGCCGGTACAGCCGGCAACACTTTGCCGGGCTCAGGCCGCCATGTGCCGTCGTAGCGGATATTCTCGCCGGCTGCGCGCTGCCGCTCACGCATCGCGTCCAGCTCTTGCGGTGAGCAGTAGCAAAAGTAGGCGCTGCCGTCGTCGATCATCTGGCGAATCACTTCGCGGTAACGGCCAAGCCGTTGCATTTGGTAGTAAGGGCCTTCGTCGTAGTCCAAGCCCAGCCATTGCATGGCGGTGATGATCTGATCCACACTCTCTTGCGTGTTGCGCGCGACGTCTGTGTCTTCAATACGCAAGATGAACTGCCCGCCATGATGGCGCGCAAACGCCCAGCTAAACAGCGCCGTGCGCGCAGTACCCAAGTGCAAAAAGCCGGTGGGTGAAGGTGCGATTCTTGTTCTGACGGGTCTCAAGGCTTTTATACTCTTATATCTATTATGCCGTTACTGGTTATCTATAGAGCATTTAAGACATATTACTCATTTGAGTATCATGATTTGATCATGACAATATCAATCACTGACCCAACCCCCGGGCAAGATCAGCTGTCAAGTCATCGATATGCTCCAGGCCGACAGCCAAGCGAATCATGCCTTGCGTGATACCGGCTGCCTGACGTTGATCTTCCGTCAGCCGTCCGTGCGAGGTGCTGGCCGGATGTGCCGCAAGCGACTTGGTGTCGCCCAAGTTCGTGCACAACGAGATGACTTGCAATGCATCGAGCACTGCGAAAGCTCGTTCACGCGCCTGGCTTGCGTGAGCTGCCTTCACCTCAAACGACAGCACTGCACCGCCTAAGCCCGATTGCTGACGCATGGCCAGTTCGTGCTGCGGGTGGCTCTTCAAGCCGGGGTAGTACACGCGGCTGACTGCCGGGTGCGACTCCAGCCAATGCGCCAGTTGCAGCGTGCGCGCCGACTGCTCGCGCATGCGAATGCTGAGTGTCTCAAGCCCTTTGAGCACCACCCAGGCATTGAACGGCGCGAGCGTCATGCCACCGCTCTTTTGCATGGGCAGGAACTGCTCTGTCACCATCTTGTGCGACGCGCACAGCGCACCAGCCATCACACGGCCTTGCCCGTCAAGGTATTTGGTGCCGGAATGAATCACGATATCAGCACCAAAATCCACTGGCCGCTGCAGGGCCGGTGTGGCAAAGCAGTTATCCACCGCCAGTAACGCGCCGGCATCTTGCGTAATCGCAGCAAGTGCGGCGATGTCGCACACCTCGGTCAGCGGGTTGGTGGGGGTCTCGGCCAGCAGGATGCGCGTATTTGGCCGCATGGCAGCCTTCCAGGCGGCAACATCAGTCTGCGGTACAAAAGTGGACTGCACGCCAAAGCGCGCAAGGTCAGTGCTGATCAGACGAATCGTGGAGCCGAACATGGACTGCGAACACACGATGTGGTCACCTGAGCGCAGCAGCGAAAGGCACATCAGCAAAATAGCCGACATGCCGGTGGACGTAGCCATAGCGGCCTCGGTACCTTCCAGCGCGGCGAGCCTGCGCTCAAAGCTGCTGACAGTAGGGTTGCCGTTACGACCGTAGGTATAGCCCTCCTCGTCACCCGAGAAGCGGCGAGCGGCAGACTCGGCATCGGGCTGCACATAGCCACTTGTCAGGAACAGCGCCTCGGAGTTCTCGCCGTACTGCGTGCGCTCCAACGCACTGCGCACCGCAAGCGTGTCCGCATGAGGTTTGGTTTGTCGTGAATCGTTGCTCATCAATGAAAAGCCCACGTGAGTATCGACATGATTAACGTATTGTCGATCAACTGTAACCAGTGAGACCTTGCGAGGTTAGCCCACGCGGTTTCAATCCAGATTCGCAGCCTTCAGCGACAGCGGCGAGCGGTCGCCGGATTCGCTGCTCTGCACAGCCTTGGGGGTCTTGCGTGCAGCCTCGAGAGCGTCGAGATACGCGGCTGTCACGTCGCCAGTGACGTAATGCCCGTCAAAGCACGAGCCTTCAAACTGCGTGATGGATGGGTTCAGCGTGCCCACGGCACGGCGAAGTGCGTCCACATCCTGGTAGATCAATGCATCTGCACCAATCAGACTGCGGATTTCGTCTTCGGTGCGATGCGCGGCCACCAGCTCGCTGCGCGTGGGCATGTCGATGCCATACACATTCGGATAGCGCACGGGCGGCGACGCCGATGCAAACAGCACCCGCTTGGCACCGGCATCGCGCGCCATTTGAATGATCTCGCCGCTGGTATTGCCCCGTACGATGCTGTCATCTACCAGCAGCACGCTCTTGCCCTTGAACTCTTGCGGCATGGTGTTGAGCTTTTGCCGGATGCTCTTTTTGCGCACGGCCTGCCCGGGCATGATGAAGGTGCGGCCCACGTAGCGGTTCTTCACGAAGCCTTCACGGTACGGCAGGTTGAGCTTCATCGCCAGTTGCAGCGCCGAAGGCCGCGCAGAATCGGGAATCGGCATCACCACGTCGATGCCGCCGCTAGAGACCTCGCGCGACACCTTGGCCGCAAGCTCCTCGCCCATGTTCAGTCTTGCGCCATACACGCTGATGCCGTCGAGCACGGAATCAGGCCGGGCAAAGTACACATGCTCAAACAGGCAGGGCGTGAGCACCGGGTTATCGGCACACTGGCGCGTGTGCAGCTTACCGTCGATATCGACAAAAATAGCCTCGCCTGGTGCAATGTCGCGCACGAAATCAAAGCCCATACCTTCGAGTGCCACAGACTCGCTGGCAACGAGATATTCCAGGCCCTTGGCCGACGGGAACGTGCCGAAGCACAACGGGCGAATGCCGAACGGATCGCGAAAGGCCAGCAGCCCGTACCCCGCGATCTGCGCGACTACTGCGTAAGAGCCGCGTACCTTGCGATGAAGCCCGCTCACCGCTGAGAAAATGCTGTTCTCGTCCAGCGACCTTCCCTGCCCCGAGCTTTGCAACTCGTGCGCCAGCACGTTGAGCAAGGTCTCGCTGTCGCTTTCGGTGTTGATATGGCGGCGGTCAATACCGAACAAACCGGCGCGTAATTCGGCGTCATTGGTGAGGTTGCCGTTATGCGCGAAAACAATACCGAACGGCGCGTTGACGTAAAACGGCTGCGCCTCTTCCTCGCTCGACGCATTGCCTGCCGTTGGATAACGCACCTGGCCGATACCGCTTTCACCGGGTAGTGCGCGCATATTGCGCGTGCGAAACACATCCTTCACCAGGCCGTTGGCCTTATGCATGTAGAACTTGCCATACGATTGCGTGGCAATGCCTGCAGCGTCCTGCCCGCGATGCTGCAGCAGCAATAGCGCGTCATACAACGCCTGATTCACAGGCTGATGCGATTGGATGCCGACGATGCCGCACATTACAGAGGCTTCCCTTGGGCTGCGGGTGCTGGCGGCTTCGCGCTGCCAGAACTCTCCGATTCGCCAAAAGCATTATTTTGCCGCACCAGTGCAATCACCTGTTGGCCCGCCTGAGCCGCGATACTGCTCGTAAACAGCTCGCTTTTGGCCAGCGGCGTATAGCCGGCCACCCACACCAAAGCCAGGAGCACCACGCACGCCTTCAAGAACCCCAGCGCACCGCCGATGGCTCGATCTACCACCGACAACCCCGCCTTCTGAAACGCTGTCTTGAAAATGCTGCCCAGCAGGTGCGCAGCCAGCAGCACGGCGATAAACACCGCAACCCACGCAACTGCGGTGCGCAGGAAGGCAGGCTCTAGCGACGCAAAGAACAGCGTACCGATGTCTTGCGCATATATCCGTGCGAGCAAGAACGCACCCACCCAGCCGAGCAAGCCCATCAACTCCATCATCGCGCCGCGCCACAAGCTTGAAACCAGAAACACGCACAGCACAATGAGCGCGAACAAATCAAAACCATTCATAGACGTCATTTGTTTTCTTTGCTTGCTTAATTAACCGAAACCTGCGCTGCAAACACGCCGCCTAGGGCTAGAGCGTGATGATGGCGGCGTTGAACCCCTGCAGCCCCAGTTGCGCCTTGGCTTTTTCTGCAGCGGCGCGGTTATCAAACGGCCCCACGCGTACGCGCCACACCTTGCCTGCGGGCGAATCTACCGACTGCGCATAGGTTTTGATGCCAGCCTTTTCGATTTTGGCGCGTATCTCGCGCACCTTGGCCACGTCGCTGTACGCACCCACCTGCACCACGAAGCGCCCTTTGTCCGCCGCTTTATCTGCCGGCTTTTCCACCGCCTTCTCAGCAGCTTTTTCAGCTGCATTTTCGACTACCTTTTCAGCAGCTTTGGGCACTGATTTGGTCTCAGACTTGGGCTGTGGCCGCTCATCAGCCTTTGCTTCTGCTTTGACTTCTGGTGCTTTTTGTGGTGCAGGTGTTGGACTTGGATTGACGGCGATACTGCTATTTGTATCTGAGCTTTTCTGGTTTTCTGTAGAGTGGTTGTTTACAGTTACTCCCTGCTGTGTAGGGGCTGCTGGCGTTTGTGATTGGGCAGCGGTGCCAGTGGGAGGCGACAGTGGCTTGGCACCCTCTTTACGTGGAATTTCGATGATGATGTCGTCGGCCACGGGCTTGGGTTCACGCTCAAACACAAACGGGAATATCAGCACCGTGAGAGCGACCAGCACAGCAGCACCGATCAGCCGCCGACGTGCAGACACACGCAGCTGCTCCTCGACTGGCGCAGCAGCCTGCCGTGCCGGCGTGTTGCGCGCGTGACGTGACTCGCGGCTTGGCGTGGCTGCGGCATTAGTTGTGGAGGAACGGCGCCAGAACTTCAGGAAACCGGACATGCGCTACGAGCTTGGATTGAGATGCGGCGCAGACAGTTTGGGCACTCCGTCCTCAAGCACGCCGCCAACGGTGTAGAAGGAACCAAATACCACAATTCTATCAGCCGACTCTGCGCGAGCTGTTGCGAGTTGCAAGCCTGTGTTTGGGTTTGCCGCTTCCGTGATAGCCTCTGGCTTGACGCCGCATGCGAGCAACTGCTCACGTAGCTGCTCGGCACTCGCCGCGCGAGGTGTTGGCAAGTCGCACACCACCCAGTGGTCGATGATGGGTTGGATGCGCTTGAGCATGGCCTGCAAATCCTTGTCGGCCATCGCACCGAACACCGCTACCGTCTGTGGAAAGTAGCCCATGTTGTCAAGGTTGGCCGTAAGCGCCGCCACGCTATGCGGGTTGTGCGCCACGTCGAGCACCAGTGCTGGCTGCCCCGGCACCACCTGAAAGCGCCCGGGCAGCTCGACCAGCGCCAAGCCGGTGCGAACATCCTGCGCGCCCACGGGCAATTTGTCGCGCAAGGCCTCGAGCGCAGCAAGCACCCCGCTGGCGTTGATGAGTTGATTGGCGCCACGCAGCGCCGGGTAGCCCAAACCGTTGCGTCGCAGCTTGCGCCCGGCCCAAGCCCATTGCAGTTTGTCGCCCGTATAGTTGTAATCGTGGCCGAACAGCCAAAGATCAGCGCCTACTTCTGCGGCATGGCGCTTAATGCTCTCGGGCGGCATCGGGTCGCTACACACGCACGGCCGGCCGGAACGCATGATGCTCGCCTTCTCGCGGCCAATCGACTCGCGGTCGGGGCCGAGGAACTCCATGTGATCAAGGTCGATGGCGGTAATGATGGCGCAGTCTGAATCAATGATGTTGACGGCATCCAGCCGCCCGCCAAGCCCTACCTCCAGAATCACCGCGTCAAGTTTCGCATCCGCCAGTAACTTCAATATCGCCAGTGTGGTGAACTCGAAGTAGGTAAGACTCTCTTGGCCGCGTACTGCCTCAACCTGCGCCATCGCTGCTGCCAGCGCCGCATCTGCCACCGGCGCTGCATTGATGCGGCAACGCTCATTGAAGTGCACCAGATGTGGCGAGGTATACAAGCCAGTTTTGTAGCCCCCGCTATGCAAAATCGCCTCGAGCATGGCGCAGGTGGAGCCCTTGCCATTGGTGCCCGCAACCGTGATGACGGGGCAGCTGAACGACAGGCTCAGACGGCTGGCCACGCCTTTGATACGATCGAGCCCAAGATCGATGGGTTTACTGTGGATGCGCTCGGCGTACGTCAGCCAGCTTAGAAGTGAACGCTCGTCAGTCATGGGCGCGTATTCTGTCACGCGCTCATACCGGCCGAATCAGAGAGGGGAAAATCCCGGGTTACCCTGAACCCCCACAATGCGCGGCGCGTTGAGCACGCGCGGCGCAATCGTCTTTTTACTCTTGAGCCATCCCTCCACCAAGTCCCAGACTGGCGGGCCACCCGCTTGGCGTGCCTCTTCGCTCACTGGTGCCCAGCCCGCAACCTTGTAGCGCTTATTGGCATCGATCAGCTCTCCCTTGAGCCGCATGTCACTGATGCGCTGGCCCGCCTTGGCACGTGGGTCTATCGTGTACTGCAACCCGCCGACACGTACCATGTCACCGCCCTGCTGGTAATACGGATCGGGGTTGAAGAGGTTGTCAGCCACGTCTTCAAGCACGGTTTTGATCATCTCACCGCTCATCTCTGAGAGCGTTGAATACGGGTAAGTCACTGCCGTTTGATCCATCAACATCTCACGGGTGATAGCCTGACCCGGCAACAGGCTGGTACCCCAGCGAAAACCGGGTGAGAAGGCCATGTCTGCACCGCGCACGTCCATTAATGCATCGAGCAGCAACTGATCCCAGGTGCCGTTGAAATTACCGCGGCGGTACAGCAGACCTTGCGTCGTCGCCAGCGTCTCGCTGAGCTTGGCTTCATAGGGCTTGCGAACCTGCGCGATCAACTCACTCATCTCACGGTCTGCAGGCAACAGATTGGCAAACACCGGCAGCAAACGGTACTCAAACCCGGTGACACGCTTGTCCTTCACCTGCAAATCCAGCACGCCCAAAAACTTGCCATTGCTGCCGGCGTTGGTGACGATGGTTTGACCACCCGCATTCTTGACGATCACAGGCACGGGCATGCCGTCATGCGTGTGGCCACCCAGTATCGCGTCAATACCGCTCACGCGAGATGCGAGCTTCAAGTCCACATCCATACCGTTGTGGCTGAGC
The DNA here is from genome assembly GCA_964432095.1 of uncultured Burkholderiaceae bacterium. Classification (GTDB taxonomy): domain Bacteria; phylum Pseudomonadota; class Gammaproteobacteria; order Burkholderiales; family Burkholderiaceae_C; genus CAYSMM01. Next base: position 8,698 of record CAYSMM010000048.1, read on the forward strand.
AGCACCACCGCATGCGCGCCTTTGCTGCGAGCTTCGTTCACCACGGCCTGCATATCCTGCTCGCGAATGCCAAAACTCCACTCCGGTGTGAAGTAGCGCGGGTTGGCAATAGGTGTGTAAGGGAATGCCTGGCCGACGATGGCCACCGGTACGCCGTTCATCTCTTTGATCACATAGGGCGCAAAAACTGCATCGCCGAAATCGGTGGTCTTGACGTTCTGCGCGACGAATTCGACCTTGCCCTTGAAGTCTTTGTCGACGATCTCCTTGACGCGCTTGTCGCCGTATGTGAACTCCCAGTGTGCCGTCATCACGTCTACACCCAGCAGCTTGCAGGCGTCCACCATGTCCTGTGCATTCGTCCACAACGACGTGGCACTGCCCTGCCATGTGTCGCCGCCATCGAGCAGCAATGCTCCGGGCCGCTCGGCCTTGAGCTGCTTGACGAGTGTGGCCAGATGCGCGAAACCGCCCACCTTGCCGAAGCGGCGCGCGGCGCGTTCGAAGTCGAGATAGGTGAATGCATGCGCAAGCGAGGTGCCGCGCTTGATGCCCGCCGCTTTGAGTAAGGCCTCGCCGACCAGGTGTGGTGGCTTGCCAAATTGATCGCCAAAACCAAGGTTGACACTGGGTTCGCGAAAGTAAATCGGCAACAGCTGCGCGTGGCAATCGGTCATGTGCAGAAAATGCACATTGCCCGACTTGGGCACGCGATAAAAGCTTGTTGCGCTACCGATGCTACCGTCACGGCTGCGCGCCAACGCATCAGCCAAAGGCAAACCGCTTGCCGCCGCTGCGGCCAGCACCTGAACAAACTCACGACGGCTCATCGACATGATTTCTCACTCCGCCCACTTGGACAAACCCAAAACATCCTCGGCAAACATCTCACCGGCCTCCTTGAACACCACCTTGCCGCCGGGCCGCACAACGTACACCACCGGCAACCCTTTGCGAACGCCAAACGGTCCCGGCACACCCGCACGCGTCTCGGGCTGCCACGCTGCGTCGAATGTGTAGCCCTTACCATGCAGGTAATTCAGCGCCTCGTCCCGCTGCTTGTCGATAGATACCGTCAGCACCCGGTAGCGGCCGTTGGCGCTGCGATGCAGGGCCTCGATGTGCGGGTTCTGCTTGGCACAGAATGGGCACCAGCTTGCCCAGAACTGCACGATCACTGTTTCGCGGTTGAGTTGCTGCGCAGTGATCGTGCGGCCATTGAATGTGACGACGTCTTGCCAGCGAATCACATCGCCCACTTCGGCGGCCAGCGCAGGCCTGCCAGCAGTGGCAAATGCCATTATACTCAACAGAGTAACAGTGCCTATCTGGTTAGCTAAATACCGGTAAAGTCTATATACACTATTGAGTATTATCACTTATTGATAGGCGATTGTGGGTCTAGCAGTAACGCCATCACGTCCTTAATCTGCTGTTCGGTCAGGATGCCGGCATCTCCAAAACGCGGCATATTGCTGCAGGCGTTGTAGGCGTGGCTGTTCCAGATCTTGCCCCAGGTGTATTCCACAATCGGCATGCTGTCTGCCGTGGGCTTTCCACCTACGACCTTGACATTTCGTAGCTTGCCATAGTTGCGCAGTGTGGGGCCGAGGTTACCGTACGACACTTCCTGCGGGCTCAACTGATGGCAGGCGTAGCAGTTGCCGCCATTGGCGCTGCCCGCAGCGTCGCTGAACTGCATACCGCGACCGAGCTGTGCGACACGCTCACCCTGCTTCCAGTCGCCTAACCACACACCGTCGGCAGGCTTCTTGACGGCGGCAAGCGCGGCCTTCTCAAGCTGCGCACGCAACTCTTTGGGCAGTTCTTTGCCTTGCGCGGCGTAGTCACTGCAGGCACGCTGCAAGTCGGTTTGGTTGAGACGCTCAACCGTGGCTTGCCCACGATTGGCAAACGAGGTTTTCATCAAGTCAGCCACCTCCTGGCTGCCACTCATCGTGGCACAGCCAGCCAGCATGACCACGCTCGATACGCTCAAGATTTTTTTGTTGCTCATGTGCTGCTCTCCGACTAGCGCTTAATGGCCGGAGCGGCCATCTTGCCGCCATTGGCGTTCACCGCGAGAAACGTCGTCAGGTCGACAGCCGCTTGCGAGTTGTATT
>CAYSMM010000049.1:0-10726 GCA_964432095.1 uncultured Burkholderiaceae bacterium
GCTCCGCCAGCGTGATGGCAGGCCCAAACAAGCTGGCCCAGGCGAGCTTGCCATGCTGTTTGTGTGCCACTTCCAGCATGCGCAGTACGCCCGGCGTGCCAACGCTTCTGCCGCCGACCACGCCTTCATAAAACGGCACCGGCTTACCGTCTTTCAAGAACAGCTTTTCGTCTGCAGCCATCGGTGCCGTCTCACGGCCGTCGAAGGCCTGTACCTTTTTACCGTCGAAGTGCAGCAGGAATGCGCCGCCGCCAATACCGCTGGACTGCGGCTCCACCAGCGTCAGCACCATCTGCACCGCAATCGCAGCATCCACCGCACTGCCACCGGCCTTGAGCACCTGATAGCCGGCATCGGTGGCTAACGGATTAGCAGCGGCGACCGCAAAGGCCTTGGTCGCCCAGCCGGGTTTTTCGGTATAGCCGCTCGCACCCTCGGGTTGCGACGGCGCTTGATAGTTGAGTGGTGAGGAGCCTGCGGTGGGCGCAGTGGATGATGCACAGGCTGCAAGCCCGATGGCCGTTGCGGCAAGAATGCCAAGGGTGAAGCGCAATTTCATGATGTGTCCTCCAAAGCGCAATGCTACGCCTGCGAGCCTTGGAGAACCGGGCTGCTACAAACCATGGCGAGTGTCGTAGGCGCAGCCAGCCGCCACGCCCCCGCAGCTATGTTATTTGGGTTGCATGCGGATAGCGCCGTCCAGCCTGATTACCTCGCCGTTGAGCATGTCGTTGGTAATGATCTGATGCACGAGCTTGGCAAAGTCTTCGGGCCTGCCCAAGCGCGACGGAAACGGCACGCTGGCTGCAAGCGCGTCCTGCACTTCTTTGGGCATGCTGAAAAGCATGGGTGTGCCGAAGATGCCGGGTGCAATCGTCATGTTGCGAATACCGTTGCGCGCCAGATCACGCGCGATTGGCAAGGTCATGCCGACCACGCCGCCCTTGGACGCGCTGTAAGCCGCCTGGCCTATCTGCCCGTCGAACGCTGCCACCGACGCGGTGCTGATCATCACGCCACGCTCGCCGGTGGCCTCGGGTTCGTTCTTGCTCATCGCTTCGGCGGCAAGGCGGATCATGTTGAAGCTGCCGATGAGGTTGACAGTGATGACCTTGGCAAACAGGTTGAGTGCATGCGCGCCCTCCTTGCCTACGGTCTTGGCCGCAGGTGCGATGCCCGCGCAGTTGACCAGTCCCATGAGCTTGCCCATGGACGTGGCCTTGGCCACCACGGCCTTACCATCGTCCTCGCTACTCACGTCGCATTTCACGAACGCACCGTTCAGCTCCTGGGCAACCGCCTCACCACGCTCGGCCTGCACGTCAGCCACCACGACCTTGCCGCCGTTGGCTGCGATCATGCGCGCAGCACCCTCGCCCAAACCCGATGCGCCACCGGTGACGATGAATACTTTTCCTGCGATGTCCATTTCGTTCTCCGCTAAGCTGTTTGCTGAATCACGCGCATTTTACGTTTACGTCAATCACATACCAATCGGCAGCACAATATGCAACTTCTCAAACTCAAGGCATTGATGCCGGGAGCACCCGACGTCGACCACCCCAAGCCCGAGCGGCGGATCACGGGCAACCCAAAGCGTGAAACCTGGAATGTGATCGACGTGCCGGTGGCAGGCGGCAGCACACTCTCATGCGGCGTGTGGCGCTGCGAGCCTGGCAAATGGCATATTCAGTTTGGGCCACATGAGCATGAGCTGTTCACCGTGCTGCAAGGGCGTTGCACCGTGACGGGCGAAGACGGCAGCACACAGACTGCCGGCGCGATGGAGGCGATTTTCATCGCGCCCCATTTCAAAGGCACGTTTGAGGTACACGAGACCATCACCAAGACCTACGCTATCGTCAGCGCTACTGATTAGGGCATTGATGGCGATATACTTACTTATGTATACAGCCATTACTGGATATATTTATTACAGATATGCTTATATACTGTTTTTAGTATAAAAAGCCGCTGAGCAAACGCCCAGCGGCAATCGAGGATCGACTGTGAGCAACTAGTCGGTGCGCGTGATGCGCGCGACCGTGTCCGGTGCGATCGGTGAGTTCTTCTTGAAGAAGTCGATCAGCGCATCGATGTCCTGCGCGCCGCCTAAGCGGTTGGTGCCGCTGGTCAGCAGGGTGAATCCATCGCCGCCTTCAGCCAGAAAGCTGTTGACAGTGATTCGGTAGTTTTGAACCAGCGACACCGGCTGGCCATTGATGCGCATGCTGGCGGCGTCCACCTTACTGCCGCCCGCTGCGGAGTTGGACCATGAGTAACTGAAACTCTTGGACGGGATCAAGATACGTGCGCGGCTAGCGTTGACCCCGGTCCACTGTTGCTCCAGCAAGTCTTTGATTTGCTGGCCGGTGAGCGTCATCGTCACCAGCGAGTTGCCAAAGGGTTGCACGCGGAAGGCATCGCCAAAGGTGATATTGCCTTCAGGCGCAACGAACACGAAATCTGCCCGTACGCCACCGGGGTTCATCAAGGCCACAACCGCATCACCAAAACCCGCTGGCGAGGTCGCAGCTAGCTGTGCATCGGCAATCAAACGGCCTGCGGCATGGTCGCCACCCGTGCCGGCAACCCGGTCGATGGTTGCGGTAATTTTGCCTACGGGCTGGTTGATCTTGGGTGCTGCCAGGTCGGCATAGTGCTTGACGAGCGCAGCCACTTCAGCGTTCTCGGCCAGAGGCGGAAACTTCGCAATGATGGCTGCGTCGGTGTTCAGCTTGTTGGCAATGATGCGGTTGTTCGCATCGGGCTTGGCAATGTCGCGCGTAGCACGCTCCAGCGTCAGGTCGATTTCAGTGACCATGCGTCCGTTGGAGCCCGCACTGGTGACAATCTTTCCGTTGCGTACGCAGTTATATATCTGGTGCGTATGACCCGAGATGACGACGTCCACACCTGCCGCAAGCTTGTCTACGATGTCGAACACCGGGCCGCGGGCATTGGTGCAAGCCTTGTCGAATGGGGTGTCCGTGATGCCGCCCTCGTGGATCAGCACGACGATAGCCTTCACGCCAATGCGCTCGAGCAATGCGGTGTACTGGTTGATGGTCTCGGCCTCATCAAGAAACTTCAAACCCGCCACGCCCGACGGAACTACGATCGTGGGTGTGCCTTTGAGGGTGAGGCCGATGAAGCCGACCGGAATGCCGCCATACATGCGCACGGTGAATGGGCGAAACACCGGCTGATTGGTTCTCTCGTCCACCACATTGGCCGCAAGAATCGGAAACTTCGCACCGGCATACTTTTTGGTCGGGCCAGCGCAGGTGGAGAGATTGGGATCTCCGCCCGGATCTGCGCAACCACCCATGGCGTGACGCTTCAACTCCTTCAAACCTTTGTCAAACTCATGATTGCCGACGCCGGCGATGTCCAGCCCGATCAGGTTCATGGCCTCAATCGTAGGCTCGTCACGAAACAGTGCCGACACCAACGGTGTGGCGCCAATCAAATCGCCCGCCGACACCACGACTGTGTTGCGGTTTTGCTGGCGCAGCTCGCGCACCTTGGTGGCCATGAAGGCTGCGCCGCCAGCGTTGACACGCACAGTCTTGGTCGCGTCAGCGGGATCGGGCACCGTGAGCGTGCCCGAGTCGGCCTCGGAGATGTGACCATGAAAATCGTTCAGGCCAACCAGTTTGAGCTTTACGTCACCGCGCGGCGGGAACAGACGTGCAATCAGCTCCAGCCAACGCGCGATCAAATCGTCTTCACCCTTGAGCAGCGCATCGCGCCGGGCCAGTAGCAAAGGGATGAAATCGTACAGTGCCTCATAGTGCACGTTGCGCAGGCTGCTGCCAGCCGGCAAGGCCCTGAGCTGTGGCATGGCTGAGGAGGTAATGCTGATGCCATTGGCCGCATTCTCATCGACGTCTAAGTTAGCCAACAACAAAGCGAGCTTGCTCGTCTCTATACCCAACTCGTCAGCCGGTTCACCGACCATCTCGTTGGGGGTGATGGTGACCTTGGCTTTTGCCTCACCCAGTGCGAGGTTACCGAGCTTAAAGCTCACCGTCTCGCCTTCAACAAACTTGAATTCGCCATCGCTGCCTGTGACGCCGCTTTGCGTGGCGGTACTGTACTCGATGCCTTGCAGGCCGCCTTCCAGTTTGCCGGACTTGACTTCCACTCCCACCGGCGGCGGGGGCTGCTCAACCGGCGGAGTACTGCTGCCACCACCACAAGCCTGTAACGCCAATGCTGCAGCCAAGCCAGCAATCAATTGCATGCGCCGGCCGGCTCCTTTGATTTTCTCCACAATGCACTCCTCTCATTAGAGAAGTGATGTTGACGACACAACATGACACGCACGTGACCGTGCCGTTATGTCCTGTAACGCCTAAGCATTCAAGCGCCCGCTAAAGTGATGGGAGCGCCCAATACCTAATACTCTTTTACGTATAAAGCATTCACCGCACAATCCTAGGGCGGTAAGTCATTTATAGATGAGTCAGTATTGGTTTAATTTGGATCGATTGAGAGGCTTAAGGGTTTGAAATTGACATCCAGCTTCTTGCCTTTACGTGCACGCTTGCCGATGTAAGCCATAAGTGCCTTGGCCGAGAGTGTTTCGCTTTTGGCCGCGCCGCTACGGCCCGTGCCAAAGACTACCAGGCCCTGCTGCGTAATCGCCAAGGCCTGCACGAGGGGATCTTTGGCATCCACGTCCATCACAATCACACCGCGCCCGCCGTTGGCTAGCTGCTTCATCTCGTCCAGCCCAAACACCAGCAAGCGGCCCGACTGCGACAGCGCCGCAACGGCACTCGCACCCTCAGCGATCAATGAGGGCTTGAGTGGAACGTCACTCTCATCGAGCGTGATGAACGCCTTGCCGGCGCGCTTTTGCGACAGCATGTCAGCCACGGTTGCAGTAAAGCCCATGCCACTCTGCGTGGTGATGAGTAGGGTGTGCGCTGAGTCGCCCGCGTAGTAATGCAGTGGCTGTGCGCCTTGCGCGTCGATAAAGCTGGTCACCGGCTGGCCATCGCCACGCCCGCCGGGCAATTGCGACACCGCAACGGTGTGCACCCGGCCTGTGCTGCTGAACACCAGCAGGTTGTCGATGCTGCGGCATTCATACGCGCCGTACAGCGCATCGCCTGCCTTGAAGCTGAAGCCCTGTGCATCGAGTTCGTGCCCCTTGAGCGCGCGCAGCCAGCCTTTTTGCGACACCACCACTGTCACCGGCTCATCGAGCACCTTGACCTCGGCACTTGCACGCTCGGTTTGCTTGATCAAGGTGCGGCGCACGTCGCCAAACTGCCGGGCATCAGCCTCGATCTCCTTGATCACGGTTTTGCGCAACACCTTGTCGTCGCCCAGTATCGCTTCGAGATCTTGCTTTTCTTCAGCCAGCTTTTTGAGGTCATCTTCAATCTTGATGGCCTCCAGCCGCGCGAGCTGACGCAGGCGAATTTCAAGAATGTCGTCGGCCTGGCGGTCACTCAACTTGAAGCGCTGGATGAGTACATCTTTCGGTTCGTCGCTTGTGCGGATGATCCGAATCACCTCGTCGATGTTCAGCAATATCAGCTTGCGGCCATCGAGGATGTGAATACGGTCGTTCACCTGCGTGAGGCGATGCTCGCTGCGGCGGCGCACGGTGTCAAAACGGAACTCGCACCACTCACGCAAAATTTCTACCAAGCCCTTTTGCTTGGGTTTGCCGTCGTTACCCACCATGGTGAGGTTGACCGCAACATTGCTCTCCATGCTGGTATGGGCCAGCAAGGTGTTGATGAGTTCGTCGCGTTCCACGCGGCTCGATCTCGGTTCGAACACCAGGCGCACCGGCGCGTCTTTGTTGCTCTCGTCGCGCTGCGCGTCGAGCAGCGCCGACACCTGTGCCTTGAGTTGCTGCTGCTCGGCGCTCAGTGACTTTTTACCGGCCTTCACTTTAGGGTTGACGAGTTCTTCCACCTCTTCGAGCACCTTGGCGCAACTCGTACCCGGCGGCAACTGGGTGATGACGAGTTGCCACTGGCCGCGTGCCAACTCTTCAAACAGCCACTTTGCACGCACTTTGATACTGCCGCGCCCGCTTGAGTAGGCCTCGCGGATCTCCGCTGCGCTGCTGATGATTTGTGCACCCGTAGCGAAGTCCGGCCCGGGAAGGTCGGTCATCAACTCGGCTAGCGTGGCATTGGGTTTGCGAATCAGCGCCACTGCGGCAGCCGCCACCTCGCGCAGGTTATGCGACGGAATCTCGGTGGCCATTCCCACTGCAATACCACTTGCGCCATTGAGCAGCACAAAGGGTAAGCGCGCGGGTAGTAGGCGCGGCTCCTGCTGGGTGCCGTCGTAGTTAGGCACAAACTCTACGGTGCCGTCATCGATCTCATCGAGCAGCAGTTTCGCAATGGGTGTCAGCCGTGCCTCGGTGTAGCGGTAGGCTGCTGCGCCATCGCCATCACGGCTGCCGAAGTTGCCTTGTCCGTCGATCAACGGGTAGCGCAGTGAAAAATCCTGCGCCATGCGTACCAAGGCGTCATACGCGGAAGTGTCACCATGCGGGTGAAACTTGCCGAGCACATCACCCACCACGCGCGCACTTTTCACCGGCTTGGCGCCCGTAGCCAAGCCCATGCGGTGCATGGCATACAGAATGCGCCGCTGCACGGGCTTCTGACCGTCGGCCACTTCGGGAAGTGCGCGGCCCTTGACCACGCTTAGGGCGTAGTCGAGATAGGCACGTTGCGCATAGGTGGCCAGCACCAGCGGGTCATCGTTTTGCGGCGGCGTGAAATCAATCGTCGTTTGCTGATCCATTCGATCTATTGCTCTCTATGTTCTCTATGCTCTCAAGTATCTGGTGCTTTTGTTTGTGCCCGATGAGGGCTCGAGTCAAGGCGCAGCCACTGGTGGCGGCATGTTGTTACGGCCCTTCAGCTCGATGCGTACGCGATTGCCGGCAATGCGCTGGGGCTTGAGCGCGTGATACAGCTCAGTGACGGTTTGTACATATGCCTGCGTCTCCTTGAACGGCGGCACGGATCTCTGATGACGCAGTACTGCGCCCTCGCCGGCGTTGTAGGCCGCCAGCGCTAAGTCGAGTCGGCCCGGGAAGCTACGCATCAAATCAGCAAGATACTGAGCACCAGCGCGAATGTTGGTGCGTGGGTCCATCAGTTTTTGCTCGATGCTGCGCTTCTTATCGGCCCGCACGCCGTAGCGCTCTGCCGTCGAAGGTATGAGTTGCATCAACCCCACCGCGCCTTTGGGTGATACGGCCTGTGAGTTATAGCCCGATTCCACCGCAATCAACGCCTGCAGCAACTCCATGTCCAACTGATACCTGCTCGCGACCTCGCGCATCAAGGGTTTGACGGCTTTGAACTCCGGCGACACCTCAAAGAACGCCAGCAAGCGTTTGGCCACAGTCGTCTGGGGGCCCTGCCCCTGCATGCTCAGATCACGGCTGTCAATCGACTGGCCGCTCTTGAAGTAGATTTCATAGCGGTCGTCAATTTTTTCATTGGCCAGGTGCACCACACCCGAAGCATCAATAAAGCCCCAGACGTCTGCACGAGTGGCCTGACTCCAGCCTATAAGCAGGGTTACTAAAGTGAGTGAAACCACCTTACTGCTCATATACATTCCGGTAACGTGCATATACACTATGCAGTAATTGAATTTACGTCCGTCAGTAATGGTAGTTGCTGCGCCTTGTACTCGTGAGCCAGCATGGACAGCACCGTCAGCGACAACCACTCGTCGCCGCACTTGAGGCATTCGCGCAGCACACCCTCTTGCGTAAAACCTTCAGTCTCGTACACATGCTTGGCGCGGGCGTTGTTGCTCTTGACGTCCAGCCACAAGCGGTGCGCACCGAAATCTTCAAACGCCATGCGTGCCACCCTGCGCACGCAGGCGCGGCCTATGCCCTGCCCTTTATTGGACACCACGATGCGCTTGAGCTCTATGTTCTTGTGAGGGCTGCGTAGGCCAATAAGAATCACAAACCCGCTTTGTGCCCAATCGTCTCCCGCCTCGATGATGAAGTGGCGAAAGTCCGGAAAGCGCACCGCGGCTTCGTGCTGCGTGCGCTCCCAGGGAGTGATGTACGGCAGGTTCTCCGGTGCACGCTCCAGCGTGAGCACATAGTCAAGGTCATCGAGCAGTGTGGGGCGCAGGCGTAGCTTCATCACACGTCCACTTCCACCTGGTCGCCATACACCTCCATCAGTTCGCGCCGGCCTGCAGCCTCGCCCTTGCCCATCAGCACGTTGAGTACATCGTGCGTGCGCGCGGCGTCGAGGTTGCCAAGCTGCACCTGGCTCAGGCGGCGTGTGTCGGGGTTGAGCGTGGTCTCCCATAACTGCTCGGCATTCATCTCGCCTAGGCCCTTGAAGCGGCTGATCGTCCACGCGCCGTCCTTCACGCCTTCTTTGCGCAGCTTGTCCTCGATGTGCTCCAACTCGCCGTCGTCGAGTGCATAGATTTTCTGAGCAGGCTTCTTGCCGCGAGCCGGAATGTCCACCCGGTAAAGCGGCGGCCGCGCAACATATACATGCCCGCGCTCCACGAGTTTGGGGAAGTGTCTGAAAAACAGCGACAGCAACAGCACCTGAATGTGCGAGCCGTCCACGTCGGCATCGCTCAATATGCACACCTTGCCATAGCGTAGGCCGGTGAAATCGGGCTCCTCGTCTGTGCCATGCGGGTCAACTCCAGCCGCCACGGCGATGTCGTGAATCTCGTTGTTGGCGAAGATGCGATCACGCTCTACCTCCCATGCATTGAGTACCTTACCACGCAGGGGCAAAATGGCCTGAAACTCTTTGTCGCGGCCCATCTTGGCGCTGCCGCCAGCACTGTCGCCTTCTACCAGAAAAATCTCGTTGCGATCGGTGTCGCGGCTTTCACAATCCGTGAGCTTGCCGGGTAGCACCGACACACCACTGGATTTTTTCTTCTCCACTTTTTGTGCGGCGCGGTTGCGCGCCTGCGCCTGCGCGATCACCAGCTCCGCGAGCTTTTTTCCGTAGTCCACATGCTGGTTGAGCCATAGCTCTAGCGCGGGTTTGACGAAGGTACTGACCAGGCGCACCGCGTCGCGGCTGTTGAGCCGCTCTTTGATCTGCCCCTGGAATTGCGGATCGAGCACCTTGGCGCTGAGCACAAATGACGCACGCGAGAACACGTCCTCGGGCAGCAGCTTCACGCCCTTGGGCAGCAGCGAATGCAACTCGATGAAGCCTTTGACGGCCTGGTACAGCCCGTCGCGCAGCCCGCTTTCGTGCGTGCCACCTGCGGTGGTGGGAATCAGGTTGACGTAGCTTTCGCGCAGCACAGCACCGTCTTCGGTGAAGGCCATGCACCACTGCGCGCCCTCGCCTTCGGCAAACACCTCGTTGTCTTGCGCAAAGCCTTCGCCCTCGAACAGAGGGATCATGGGCTCTGCGGGCAGGCACTGCTGCAGGTAGCCGCGCAGGCCGTCTTTGTACATCCACGTGGTCACTTCGCCGGTCTTCTCGACAGTGAGCCTGACCTCCACGCCCGGCATCAGCACGGCCTTGCTGCGCAGCAGATGCGTCAGCTCCGCCAGCGGAATGGCCTGTGAGTCAAAGTACTTGGGCTCGGGCCATACGCGTACACGTGTACCGCTTTTCTTCTCGCCGCCTTTGCTCACCTTGAGTTTGTCCACCACCTCGCCATGGCTGAAGGCGAGGCTTGCGGTCTGACCCTCTCGCCAAGTTGTCACCTCGAGCCGCTTGGCCAGCGCATTGGTCACGCTGACGCCCACACCATGCAAGCCGCCCGAGAAACTGTAGGCGCCCCCGGCGAGCTTGTCGAACTTGCCTCCGGCATGCAGCCGCGTGTAGACGATCTCGATCACCGGCACTTTTTCCTCGGGGTGCAGGCCAAAAGGAATGCCGCGGCCCTCGTCCTCGATGCTCACGCTGCCGTCGGCATGCAGCACCACGGCGATCAGCTTGCCAAAACCAGCCAGTGATTCGTCTGCTGCGTTGTCAATCACCTCCTGTACCACGTGCATGGGGTTGTCGGTGCGGGTGTACATGCCCGGTCGCTGCTTGACGGGCTCCAGCCCCTTGAGAACGCGGATCGAGTCTTCTTTGTACGCGGATTGACGAGTCGCCATATCGTGAAATTTTCGCTTTGAAGCAGCCCCGTACTCGCAGCTGGCCTGTGCACGGGAAGATTGTGAATAACTCAAGTTATCCCCAGAAACCGGGGAAAAGCACTGCGTGCATCCGTCGCACAGCAAGAAAAATCAACGCTTGGACTAGTTTGCTCATATTTTAGGCAATGGCTTCAGCGCGGCTTGATGTATTTGCTGCAAGTTGCGGCGCTTACCCAGCCCAGAAAGCACGCAGTGAGATATTGCCGCGCGTATTTTAAGTAATGCCGCAAATGCATCCAGTCCGCGGATACGCTTGGATGGCACGCCTTTGTGCATACATGGGTGCGCTGTGATAGCGTCACAGAAACTCGAGCACCTTGAATAAAGCAATGACGACGCCTGCCCACAACTCCCCCAAGCCTTTGTCCACCCATCAAATCCTGATTTGTGGTGGGCTGATCGTGACGTTGTCCATGGGCATTCGCCACGGCTTCGGCCTGTGGCTGCAGCCCATGACGATGGAGCTGGGCTGGTCGCGAGAGGCGTTTGCGTTTGCGCTAGCGCTACAAAACCTGATGTGGGGTGCCACCCAGCCGTTGGTGGGCATGGTGGCCGACC
>CAYSMM010000050.1:0-10633 GCA_964432095.1 uncultured Burkholderiaceae bacterium
GCCACACGGCCACGGCGCGGTATGCCGACGTGCTGCTGCCCGCCACTACCTGGGGCGAGAAGGAAGGCACCGTCACCAACAGCGAGCGCCGCATCTCCCGCGTGCGCCCCGCAGTTGCCGCACCGGGCCAGGCACGGCACGACTGGCAGATTGCGGTGGACTTTGCACGAGAGCTGGCGCCTCTGCTCGGCCGGGACACGCCACCACAATTTGCATATAGCAGTGCTGAGCAGGTGTGGAACGAGCATCGCGAGTCCACACGCGGGCGCGACCTGGATATCACTGGCTTGTCGTATGCGATGCTGGAGCGGTCGCCGCAGCAATGGCCTATGCCTGAGGGGTCAAGCCAGGGCCGTGCAAGGCTGTATGAGGACCTGCGCTTCGCCACAGCAGACGGCAAGGCGCGATTCATCGCCACCGACTACACGCCGCCAGCAGAAGCAACAGATGCGCGCTTTCCTTTTGCGCTCAACACCGGGCGGCTACGCGACCAATGGCACGGCGCAAGCCGCACTGGCACCGTGCCGGCGCTGTTTGGCAGCTCCCCGCAACCCGTAGCAGCGATGAACGCTGCCGACATGGCGCGCCGAGGCTTGCAAGACGGCGACCTGGTACACGTCACCTCGCGCCGCGGCTCGCAAATCTTGCCGGCACAGGCCAGCATGCAGATGGCCGCCTCGCAAGTGTTCATCGCCATGCATTGGGGCGAGGAGTTTTTGAGCGGCTCTGCGACTTCGGGCCAGCCCACGCTCGGCGTCAATGGCTTGAGCCAGCCGGCATACTGCGCGCACTCCAAACAGCCCGAACTCAAGCACAGCGCAGTGAAAGTGTTGAAGGCCGAGCTGCCGTGGCGGCTTGCGGCCTTCGCCTGGATCGACCCTGAAATTGCGCTGGCCCGCCAGCAAGCTTTGCGCGATTGCATGCATGCATTTACCTACGCCAGCTGTGTGCTCGTTGGCGCGCATCAAAACACCTCGCGCATCGGTGTGTGGCTGCGCGCTGCCGCGTACGAGCCTGCCTCGTCCGAGATACTCGGCCGCGTCGAAGCATTGCTGCAATTGAATGCTGCGGGGTTGATGCGCTATGAAGACCGCAAGCGGCAGTTCAAACGTGTGCTGCATGTGCACCACGGTGTGTTGCACGGCGCATTGCTGGCCGGTGACGCGAGTGCCGAAGGCTGGCTACTGGAGTTGCTGCGCAGCGAAGCGTCCACTGCGCCGCTGGGCCGTATGCTGATGATGCCAGGCGCCACCGCGCCGCGTGGTGTCACCGCCAAAGGCAGGCAGGTGTGCCAGTGCGTGGGCGTGTGGGAGCGTGACATCGACAGCCTGTTGAGCACGCTGACCGGCGGGCCTGAGCAACGCCTGCAGGTATTGCAGCAGACGCTCTTCTGCGGCACGCAATGCGGGTCTTGCGTGCCCGAGATCAAGAGCCGTATCCGGCTACAACTGCAGGTAAGTTAAGGTTTGACAATACAGAGATTAATACTCATTAATGTATTTGCCATTTACTGGCAGTCATTATTGGTTAAATAGCATATTAATCCCATGAGTATTAGACATTCGAGAGGGTATAAGCACATAACGACAATGTAGTTGGCCCCGTTCTTGCTGCATGAGACAGTGCAAGCTCTTGGGTAACCACGATGACGATTTCGCACTACATCAAAGACATCGGACGCGGCAAAGAAGGCGCACGGCACCTGGATGAGGCCGACGCCTATGCACTGATGCGCGCGATGCTGAGCGGCCAGACCAGCGATCTTGAGCTGGGCGCCGCACTCATGGCCTTGCGCGTGAAGGGCGAATCTCCCGCAGAGCTGCGCGGCTTTCTGCGTGCTGCCCATGAGTACACCCTGAGCTTTGACTCACCGTCAAAAAACGCAGTGATGATCCCAAGCTACAACGGTGCACGCAAGCTGCCCAACCTCGTGCCGCTTCTGGCTGTGCTACTGGCCCGCGAGGGGCTGGCCGTGCTGGTGCACGGCGTAAAGACTGACGCCGCACGCACCACGACTGCGCAGATTTTCAAGGCTCTGGGCCTGCCCGTGGTGCATGACGCAAAAGGCGCGATGGGCGCGTTCGACCGGCAGGAACCCGCTTTCATGGCCATCGATGACTTGAGCCCAGCGCTGGCGCGACTGCTGGCGGTGCGCAATGTGGTGGGTGTACGCAACTCGGCACACACACTCGTCAAACTGCTGCGCCCGCTCGCGCCGCCTGCCATACAACTCGTCAGCTACACCCATCCTGAATATCACGCAAGCCTGACCCAACTTTTTACCGGCTCGCAGGTGCGTGCCCTATTGATGCGCGGCACAGAGGGCGAGGCGGTGGCCGACGCGAGGCGATCGCAAGCCATGGAGTGGTTCGACAGCGCAGCGCCGCGCACCGTCGTGGCCGCGCAAGCCGGCGTGCTCGCCAAGCTGCCGGTGTTGCCGAGCAGGATTGATGCAGCCAGCACAGCGAGCTGGATTCAATCGGTGCTGGCCGGCGAGCATCCAGTGCCTGCACCTATCGCACGGCAGGTGCAGGCCGTCGTGCAGTGTGCACGCGGCACGGCTTCGCCCCGCCAGACTGTCAATGAGGTGGCGTATGGATGAGCCGCAAACAACTGTAAAGGGCCGCGTGCTGCTGGTCGGTGCCGGCCCAGGCGACCCCGATCTGCTCACGGTCAAAGCCATCAAGGCGATCCGCAGCGCCACCGTGCTGCTGGTGGACGATCTCGTCGGCGAGGGTTGCTTGCGCTATGCGCGCAAACGCACACGCGTGGTGTACGTGGGCAAGCGCGGCGGCTGCGCATCGACACCGCAAGCCTTCATCGAGCAGTTGATGATTCGCGAGGCGCGCACAGGCCAGTGCGTGGTGCGTCTGAAGGGTGGCGACCCGTTGATCTTTGGCCGTGCCGGCGAGGAGCTCAAGGCGCTGCGCAGCGCCGGCGTGCAAGTCGAGGTGATCAATGGCATTACCTCTGCGCTGGCAGCAGCTAATGCACTGGGCGCAAGCCTGACGCACCGCGACCATGCGCACGGCGTGGTGTTCGCGTCGGCGCACCTCAAGGACGGCTCGCTCGATTTACCCTGGCAAGCCTTGGTGGACGCGAACATGACGCTGGCGCTATACATGGGCGTAAGCCATGCCAGCGCATTACATGCGGCACTGACGGCAGCCGGCATGCCGGGCGACATGCCAGCGGCCATTGTCGAGCGCGCATCAACACCCGACGAACGCATCATCACCACCCACCTGCATAGATTAGTAGACTGTGTGCGCGAGTACGGCGTGCGCAGCCCCGCCGTGCTGTTGATTGGCCGCGCGCTTGCGGCCGAGGGCTCGCACTACACAACCTACACACACAACTTGCGCGACTTGGCCGGTGACGCGATGCAAAGCACTGCTGCGCTACAGTGTCAGCGTGCCGCAACCGCCTGAGCCTACCCACACCACCCCGTCTAAGCAGTCACAACTGCTGCGACTCGCCTCCACGCTGAGTGCAGCGCTGTCGGCGGCATTGCTTTGCGTGTGGCTGAGCACGCCACTGCCATGGATGATCGGCCCGCTGCTGGCCGTTGCAGCACTCACACTCGCGGGTGCGCGCACCACTGCACCGCTAGTGTTGCGCAACGCCGGGCAATGGGCAATCGGCACCTCGCTAGGCCTTTACTTCACCCCGACGGTGGTGGCCATCGTGTTCAAGCAGTCGCTGTGGATTGGCTTGGGCATCGTCTGGGCTTTGATACTGGGCTTTGCATTCGCATGGTGGCTCAAGCATAGCAACGCGCTGGACGCACCCACCGCGTTTTTTGCCGGTGCCATTGGTGGAGCCAGCGAAATGGCCAACCAGGCCGAGGCGCACGGCGGCCGAGTGGACCTCGTCGCCGCGGCGCATTCCATGCGCATCCTGCTCGACGTCATCACCATTCCGTTTGGTTTTCAGTGGCTCGGCTTGCAGGGGCTGGACGCTACGCTGCCCGGCACGCAGCAGGTGGCTTGGCCGGGGCTTGTGGCGCTCGTCGCCGTCACTTGTGTTGCGGCGGCGCTGGCGCGGCGCTTTGCTTCACCCAATGCCTGGGTAATCGGTCCATTACTGGTGACGATCGTGCTCACGGCCAGCGGCGTGCAGTGGAGCGCAGTGCCGCAATGGGCCATCAACGCGGGGCAGTTGTTCATTGGCATGACCCTGGGCTCGCGTTTCACGCCCGCGTTTGCACAAACGGCGCCGCGGTTCCTGGCCACGGTGTCCGCAGGAACACTCGTTGCAATTGCCTTGTCGCTGGGCGTGGCATGGCTGCTGTCACTCGGCTCGGGCATTCACCCCGCAACACTCGCGCTGGGCACCTCACCTGGCGGCATTGCCGAAATGTGCATCACCGCCAAAGTATTGCAAATAGGCGTACCTACGGTCACGGCGTTTCACGTCACCCGCATGGCCGCCGTGGTATTGCTTGCAGGGCCCCTGTATCGTTTGCTTGGCAAAACTCAACTATACACATATGAGTAATATGCCATTACCGGATATGAGCAAAACGGATACGCCATGATACTCATACCAGATATCATGATCAGCGCCGCCGCAAGCCCTCAAAGCACACATCCACCATGTACTCGATCACCTCCTCATCGCTCCACTGCTTTGTGGCCCGCAGGAAGTCGAAGCTCGGGTCGCATGAGCGCGCGTAGATTGAGAACATCATCACCGGCAAGGGGAGTGAGTTGCTCAGTTGCTTGGCTTTCACGGCCTTTTCAATCAGCAGGCCAATCGCATCCGTCAACTGACTGAGCGCGTTCATGTAGTTCTTGTCGCTCATCAGCGCCTGTTGCAGCGCTGTGTTGGTGGAAGGCAGTGTCGGCATACGGCCCTGTGCGCGCTCGCGCAGCGTCCAGCGCAGCAGGTCTTTGAGCTGGTCGAGCGGCGATTCCCTGGCTGGCAGCGCCTGCGCCTGCGCGAGCAAGCGCTGCAGCAACCGGGTCATCGCTGCGGCTGCGAGCATCTCTTTACTCTCAAAGTGTTTATATAGGCTGCCCTTGGCGATGCCCACTTCCGCGGCCACGTCGTCGAGCACCATGGCCTCGTAGCCTTTGCTGGCCAGCTGACGGTTGACGGAATCAATGATCGCCTCTTCGCGCAGCGCGAACTGCCGGTCGCGGAACGAGAGCTTTTGCTCCGCCACTGCAGACGCTACTGCTGCGGCAGGCTTGCGACGCGGCGCTGCGGTGACCTGCTGAGCTTGCGCGCGCCCTGCAGGCCGCGGCCTGGCTACTGGCTTACTGGCGGTTACAGCTTTTTTTGCGGGCATGTTTGAACTTTCACGTATTAAAAGCTACTATTTCGTCAATCCGTGACTTTACAGTCACGATTTTACCGATCCGTCTCTGTAGTGTCTTTTCAGTACTTACCGTGACGGTAACCTCATACACAAGGAGTGTAATCGTGCTTCGTAGAACCGCAATCCTTCTGATTGGTGCCGTATCCGTTTCGCTACTCGCAGCCTGCGGCGGGGGTGACGATCCCATCCAGCCGGCCGAGCCATCACCTGCGCAAGTGGGCGACATTGTGCAAGTGGCACAGTCCAGCGCCGACTACAGCATTCTGGTTGAGGCGGTGACCGCAGCCGGCCTGGTTGATACATTGCGCGGTGCCGGCCCATTCACAGTGTTTGCGCCCACCAACGCTGCTTTCTCTGCATTGCTCACGGAATTGCAGCTCACCAAAGAGCAATTGCTGAACAACAAACCATTGCTCACCGCAGTGCTCACCTATCACGTGCTACCCGCCAAGGTAGAACGGACGCAGATACCGCTGGGCAAAGCAATTACCACGGCGCAAGGCGGTTTCTTCAAGATTGAAGCCGACAATAGCGCACTGACGATTCAGGACGGCCGCAATCGTACTTCCAGAATCACAGCAACTGACATTCAAGCTCGCAATGGCGTGATTCATGTCATCGACAAAGTGCTGTTGCCGGCGGATAAAAACATCGTGCAGACCGCACAGGCGCTGCCGCAGTTCAGCATTCTGGTCGAGGCAGTCGTTGCCGCGGACTTGACAACAACTTTGTCAGGGAATGGTCCATTCACTGTATTCGCACCAACTAATGATGCTTTTGCCGCGCTGCTCACAGAATTGGGAATTACTAAAGAACAGTTACTTGCTGATAAAGCTCTGCTGACCAAGGTGCTGACATATCACGTGCTGCCCGCCCGTGTGCTCAAGGCCGACGTTCCAGTAGGTACGGCAATTACCACCGTGCAGGGCGAGACATTTACAGTGAATGCCTCACTGGTCATTACCGATCAGCGCAACCGCACCGCCAAGATTGCAGCTACCGATGTGTTCACCAGTAACGGCGTGATACACGTCATCGATAAAGTGATTCTGCCCAAGCCCTAGTAATCACTACCCAGAGCATGCCCATAAAACCCTTGCGGTTTTGTGGGCAGCGGAACTCCGGCCGCGGGAACGGAGTCTCTTGCTGCACTCGCCAGGCATTACATGACTTGCTGGTCACGACTGGATACATGAGTGTTTCAGTGATCCGACTCAGTTATGCACTGGAGATCCTTCCCGGCTTACTTAACCAAGACCTCAGGAGATTGACATCATGATGATTCGCAAACTCGCAATACTCTCTCTGGCCGCTGTAACCGTGGCCTTCGCCGCAGGCGCTGCCTCCGCGTCAGATAAAGCTGCAGGCAAAGACATCGTGGACACTGCAGTGGCTGCAGGCCAGTTCAACACGCTGGCCAAGGCGCTGACGGCTGCCGGCCTGGTTGATACCCTCAAGGGCAAAGGCCCGTTCACGGTATTTGCGCCCACGGACGAAGCCTTCGCCAAGCTGCCCGCCGGCGCGCTGGACAACCTGCTGAAGGACAAAGCTGCATTGACCCAGGTGCTCACCTATCATGTGGTGCCGGCCAAAGTGCCCGCCAAGGACGTGAAGACCGGTGACGCCAAGACCGTACAGGGCTCCACGATCGCGCTCAAGGCCGAAGGCGGTAAGGTGATGGTGAACGACGCCACCGTGGTGAAGGCCGACGTGATGGCCAGCAACGGCGTGATTCACGTCATCGACAAAGTGATCATGCCCAAGTAATCACAACCTGATCTAGGTCACGAGCAAGGCCGGCCGCCGTGGCTGGCTTTGTTCATTTACGCTGCGCAGTCTGTGTTCAAAACATATCCAGTTGCTTGGCCTTGCGTGTGCGAAGCTCAAACAACTCAGGGATGGACACTTCGCGCGGGCCCGGCCTGAGTTCAAACGTCTCGCCCGGGCTCAAGCTGCCTTCTCGCAGTACGGCAAGATAAAACCCGCATGTACCCGACTGCACCATCATCTTGGCGGCATGCGAAAAGCCCATGCGCAAATTGAACTTGAAGCACGGCAGCCGCGGCTAGGTCACGGCCAACACGCAATCGGCAAAGTGCAACTGATCGCCCACCCACACCTGTGTTTCCGTAAGCCCTTGTAAGGTCAGGTTTTCACCAAACGCGCCAAAGCGCAGTGAGCCATCAACCCATACTTCTGATGGTAATGCACTCTTACTGGATGATTGTTGGCAGATGCTGGCCCATACAGCATAGTGTTCATGCGGATAAGCGTAGATTGCCTTACTGAGCCCGCCATGGACGCTCAAATCTGCCTGCTCATCGCCGTCCATGCCAAGCGGCCTTGCGAGAACCTCGCGATCAATCGCTCGCTTGCCAATCGCACTCATGACTGAACCCTCGCGGGTTGCCAAAGGCTGTGCGCGGCCCACATTGATACTCAAGATTTGCATGTCGTTCTCACTGGGCGGCAAGAGGCGGCAACGCAAACACCGCTTGCCCTGCAATACGAAACTGCTCGATGCGCTCACGCCCACGCGGGCCCGCGAGCCACTGCACAAACTGCTGCGCCCCTTGGGCGTTGATGCGCGGGCTCTTGTTCGGGTTGACAGCCAGCACCGCATAGGGGTTCGTCAAAAGCGGCGACTGGCGCACCCATACCTGTAAGTCAAGCCGCTGCTGATACGCCAGCAATGTGGGCTGATCACTCAACAAATAGGCGCTGCGCTGATCGGCCATTCCGAGTGCCGCGCCCATGCCAATGCCTGCTCGCAAATACCACGCGCCAGCAGGCGTGATGCCCGCGGCCTTCCAAATCTCCATCTCTTTCACATGCGTGCCGGAGTTGTCGCCGCGCGAAACAAAGCGATGTTGCGCTTGCGCTATCCGCGACAGCGCCTGCACGGGGTCCAAGCCCGCTATATGTGCCGCGTCATGCCTGGGGCCTGCAATCACAAACTCACTTTGCGCGAAGGGCACGCGCACCAGCGCGTGCCCTTCGCGCACCAGCCGCGCTTCTTCAGCCGGAAGATGGCTGATGAGCACATCGACATCGCCACTCACCGCCAGGCGGTGCACCGCCATCGAACCCTGAGTCAGCACGCGCACCTCAAAGCCGCTATCGCGCTCGAAAGCCGGCACGAGAACGCGCGCAAGACCAGAGTCTTCCACTGTGTGGGTCACGGCCAGCCGCAGCACGCGTGAGCGAGGCTGCGATTGTGCCAGGCGCGGCGCAGTCATCATCGCAGCCAGTGCCAAAGGCCCGTGAGCAATCAGGGTTCTGCGTTGCATGCGTGCATTATCTTTGGCAATCGCATACAACGCGGCGTATGACGCTGCCACGCTCGTTGCTTCTTGCCATTTGCCTGATCGCCTGTGCCTTGCCCGCGGGCGCACAGGCCCCTGTTGATGCTGCCGTGATGCAGGCACTCAGGCAAGGCGGAGTGGTGGTGATGCTGCGTCACGCGCAAACCGAGCCCGGTGTGGGTGACCCACCCCACTTCAAACTCAACGATTGCAGCACCCAGCGTAACCTGAGCGATGCGGGCCGCAGCGCAAGCAGACGCATGGGCCAGTGGTTTGCTGTGCAGAGCATTCGTTTTGACGCGGTGAAGTCAAGCGCGTGGTGCCGCTGCAAGGACACGGCGCAACTCGCTTTCGGTACTCACACCGCGTGGTCGGCGCTCAACTCGTTTTTTGCAAACCGCAATACTGAGCAGCAGCAAACCGCGCAGCTCAAGCGCGCACTGCGCAGCTTGAAGCCCAGCCAGCGCGAGGTGTGGGTCACGCATCAGGTGAATATCACAGCACTCACCGGCGTTGTGCCCGCCATGGGCGAGGCCGTGGTGCTGCGCGCGTCTGCGCAGGGCGTTGAAGTAGTCGGCCGGTTATCGCTGGCAGACTGATGTAGAAGACATATACGTTCATGCCAAGCCCGCGCGGCGCGATGGGGTGCGAGGTAGCGACGTTGCCAATCACGTCAAACACGCTGCCACAACAACAGCAATTTGAACACTGCTGCACTGGGCTGCAGCAGCTACTTCGTGTAGGGTGCGACGTAGGACCAAACCGTGAACTGCCCGTTGTCCGAACTGCGCACCTGAAGCGTTGGGCATCTATTCTGCTAGACGCGGATCGCGTCAGGCCGCAGCACCGATGGCCTGGGGATTCACCACATTCTGTGGCGCGCCCTTGGCAAACGCGATGACGTTGTCGAATGCCTGCCCGAACATGCGCTCGTAATTGTTGAGTTCCACAAAACCGATGTGCGGCGTGCATACCGTGTTTTCCATGCGCAGCAACGTGTGGCCTTGCAGCGGCGGCTCGCTTTCAAACACGTCGATGGCCGCCATGCCGGGGTGGCCGCGGTTCAGGGCCGTGACGAGCGCGCCCTCGCCGAAGAAATCGGCGCGCGAAGTGATGACAATCAGTGTCGAGGGCTTCGACAGCGAACAATCTTCCGGCGTGACGATGCCCTGCGTCTTCTCGCTCAGGCGCAGGTGCAGGGACAGCACGTCACTGCTTTCAAACAAATCCCGCCGCGACACGGCCACGTCAAACCCGTCGGCCTTGGCCTGCTCGCGCGAAGCCTCGCTGCCCCACACCAGCACTTTCATCTCGAACGCACGGCCGTAGTTGGCAATCATGCGGCCGATGCGGCCATAGCCCCATACCCCGAGTGTTTTGCGGTACAGCTGCTGCCCCAGGCAGAAGTTGACGGGCATACTGCCGGCCTTCAGCCCGCTTTGCTGCCAGGCACCGTGCTTCAGGCTGCTGATGTATTGCGGCACGCGGCGCAACGCGGCCATGATGAGCGCCCACGTCAGCTCGGCCGCAGGCCGAGGGTCACCCGTACCTTCGCACACCACGATGCCGCGCTGCGTGCAGGCCTGCACGTCGATGTGCGCGCCCACGCGGCCGGTTTGCGAGATCATTTTCAGCCGCGGCAGCTTGTCGATCAGTGCGCTGTTGATCACTGTGCGCTCGCGGATCAGCACCAGCGCCTCGGCATCGCGCAGCCGCACGCTCAACTGGCCCACGCCTTTGACGTTGTTGTTATAGACCTTGACCTCGTGCCCGGCCAGGGACGCAAAACACGGCAGCTTTCGCACCGCGTCCTGGAAGTCGTCGATGATCACCACTTGCATGGCCACACTCTAGCAGGGCAGGCAGCAGCCGGGCAACGATCGGTCAAATCGTAACCAACATACTATTATTAGTAACATGCCGTTTCTGCACAAAGAAATCGCGGTAATGCTTACATACATCATTGAGTATCTAGCCCAGCGCTGCTCGCAAAAGCGCACAG
>CAYSMM010000051.1:0-8680 GCA_964432095.1 uncultured Burkholderiaceae bacterium
CGGGTTGCTGCTGCCGCCTACCAGCGCCACCGCGCTGGCGCTGTGATGCGGCGCGCGGTAAGGCCGCATACGAAACCGGCTGACATCGAAGCGACCCGCCAGGCTGAGCATCGCGGCAGACTCCAGCGCTTCGTCATCATTCATCGGCGGCAGCAAGCCGGCAAAGCGTTGCGCCAGCATGCTTTTACCGGTGCCCGGCGGGCCGATGAGCAGCAGGCTGTGCTCGCCCGCGGCGGCAATTTCGAGCGCACGCTTGGCCTGCGCCTGGCCCTTGACCTCGCACAGGTCGGGATAAGTCGCATTACTGTGCAAGGTATCAGCCTTTGTCCGCCTTATGGAAGGCGGACACGACTGTGTACTCTCAAAAGTATCCGATTTAACCGCAAGTGCAGCGGAACTGAAGTGCGCGGCGACGTCGAGCAAATGCTGCGCGGCATACACGACAGCGCCTTGCGCCAGTGCCGCCTCTTGCGCGCTGGCCTCGGGCAGCACCAAGGCTTTGCCGGCACGCTGTGTGGCCAAAGCCATCGCCAGAGCCCCACGCACCGGGCGCAGCTCGCCACTCAAACCCAGTTCACCGGCAAATTCGTACTCGGCCAGCCGGGCTGAGTCGATCTGCCCGCTGGCCGCGAGAATGGCCAGCGCCACGGGCAGATCGAAGCGCCCGCCCTCCTTGGGTAGATCCGCCGGGGCCAGATTCACGGTGATGCGGCGGTTGGGAAACTCGAACTTGCAGTGCTGCAAGGCCGCGCGCACGCGGTCGCGCGACTCCTTCACCTCGGCCTCGGGCAGGCCCACCAGTGTGAAGCTCGGCAGCCCGTTGGCCAAATGCACCTCAACGGTGACCTCGGGCGCGCTTAAGCCCACCAGGGCGCGGCTTTTGGTGACGGCCAGTGAACTCAAGCGCGTGGGTCTCCACTGCCCGAATGCGCCTGCTCCAGCGCGGTGATGCGCGCTTCCAGCGCCGCGAGCTTAGCCTGCGCCTCGCGCAGTTGCGCCAGCGCGGCGTCCAGCTCTTCGCGTGGCACCAAGTCCATGCGTGAGGCCACGCTGGCCAACACCGCCTTGGCGTTCTTTTCCAGGTCTTTGGCTGGGGCGCTTTCAGCCAGCGCCTTAAGCCGTTGCTGAATCTCATCCAGCAAGGGAGGTGTTGTTGCCATCACCGACTCCAGTTCATCCTTTGTTCATGCACCAATTCAATGCGCACCATCCTGGGGCACGAATGCGCCAGACTCGAGGCGGACAGTGTGCTACGCCAAAAAGCCCCTTGTGTATAGTGCATCATGCTGCAGCGCGGCCAAGGTTGCATCGTTCACTTCCCGCTCATGCCGGCCAGGTTTTGGCGTGAGTGCTGGCACAGAACGTGCAGTTTAGCGTTTAGGCTGGCGGCATAAGCCAGGCTGCGGCATCGCTGTAGATATCACACTCATTCGGAATTCACACGAAGGAACTCATTATGAAAAAATCTTGTCTTGCC
The DNA here is from genome assembly GCA_964432095.1 of uncultured Burkholderiaceae bacterium. GTDB lineage: Bacteria > Pseudomonadota > Gammaproteobacteria > Burkholderiales > Burkholderiaceae_C > CAYSMM01. The sequence goes on from CAYSMM010000051.1 coordinate 1,478, forward strand.
CCGGTCGTTGCGTCGGCATTGCTGGCACTCGCAGGCACAAGCGTGCTTGCGCAGTCCGCGCCCTCGCCCGTGACGGGCAATGCCGGCCTGTATAGCGACTATCGCTTTCGCGGCTTCACGCAAACCGGCTACAACCCGGCCTTCCAGGGTGGCTTTGATTACAGCCACGCGTCGGGCTTTTACCTCGGCAACTGGAACAGCAATGTCAAGGAAACGCTGTACAACGGCGCCAGCCTCGAGATGGATTTCTACGGCGGTTTCAAGGGCAGCGCCGGCAAGCTGGGCTACGACCTCGGCTTGATTTATTACGCCTACCCCGGCTCGGGCGACTTCCCGGGCAGCTTCAAGGTGGACAACACCGAGATTTACGGCGGCCTGTCCTACGGCCCATTCAGCGGCAAGCTGTTTTACGCCGTCTCCGACTACTTCAAGGCCGGGCGCTTCGTGAACGGCGAATCGACTAAAGGTACCACTTATCTCGACCTGGCCGCCAACTTCGACATCGGCGGCGGCTGGACTCTGAACACCCATGTGGGCATTCTCTCGCTGAAGAAGAACAATCAGTTCACTGACGTAGACGGCAACACGCTATCGAAGAACGTGACCGACTACAAGATCGGCGTCACCAAAGACTTGAGCGGCTACGCGCTCGCGCTGGCGGTCTTCGGCACCAGCAAGAAGGGCTACTTCAGCTCGGGCCTGCCCGATAGCGGCACGGTGACTGGGCTAGAGGCCGGTGGCAAGACCGGCGCGGTGTTGTCCATCAGCAAGTCGTTCTAAGCCCGCGCTACAACCGCGGCAACCACAATGCGCAACACGGGCCCACTTGGCGTGGGCCCGTGTTGCAGCGGGAGCAGCGCAAACAAGTTCCAGGAGGTTCAACCATGAAAATGATTACGGCCATCATCAAGCCGTTCAAGCTGGACGAGGTGCGAGAGGCCTTGTCCAACATCGGGGTACAAGGCATCACCGTGACCGAGGTCAAGGGCTTCGGTCGTCAGAAGGGTCACACCGAGCTGTATCGTGGCGCGGAGTACGTGGTGGACTTTCTGCCCAAAGTGAAGATCGAGGCCGCCGTCACCGACGATCTGGTCGATCGCTGCATCGAGGCCATCGAGGGCGCAGCGCGGACCGGCAAGATCGGCGATGGCAAGGTGTTCGTCACCAGCCTCGAGCAAGTTGTCCGCATCCGCACCGGCGAAACCGGTAAAGACGCGATTTAGGCCGAAGGAGAACAGTAATGATCAAAAAACTTTTGGCCAGTGTGTGCATCAGCCTGGCCCTGATGTCGGCGGGCACCCTGGTGCTGGCTCAGCAGTCTGCGCCCGCATCGGCACCCGCAACCGCGGCGCCGGCTGCTGAAGCCGCCAAGCCCGCAGATGCCGCATCGCCTGCCGCTGCGGCCACAGCAGCCCCGGCTGCAGCCACAGCTGCTCCGGCCGCTCCTGCTGCCGCTGCGACGCCGCCCGCGCCCAACAAAGGCGACGTAGCGTGGATGACGATTGCCACTGCGCTGGTGATCCTGATGACCATCCCGGGGCTCGCGCTGTTCTACGGCGGCCTGGTGCGCAGCAAGAATATGCTCAGCGTGCTGATGCAGGTGTTCGTGGTGTTTTCGCTCATCGTGGTGCTGTGGATGATTTACGGCTACAGTCTCACGTTCACAGCGGGCAATCCGTTCTTCGGCACGTTCGACAAGTTTTTACTCAAGGGCATCACGCCCGAATCGGTAGCCGCCACCTTCAGCAAGGGTGTGTATATTCCTGAGTACAGCTTCGTTGCGTTCCAGTCCACCTTTGCGGCCATCACCGTAGGGCTGATCGTCGGCGCATTCGCCGAGCGCATCAGGTTCAGCGCAGTGCTGCTGTTCGCCGTGATCTGGTTCACGCTGTGCTACATCCCGATCGCACACATGGTGTGGTACTGGGACGGCCCCGATGCAATCACCGATGCCAAGGCGCTCGAGACCGTCACTGCCAACGCGGGCTGGCTGTGGGCCAAGGGCGCGCTCGACTTCGCCGGTGGCACGGTGGTGCACATCAATGCCGGTATCGCCGGTTTGGTGGGGGCATACATGATTGGCAAGCGCGTGGGCTATGGCAAGGAGGCGATGGCGCCGCACAGCCTGACGCTGACCATGGTGGGCGCATCGCTGCTGTGGGTGGGCTGGTTCGGTTTCAACGCCGGCTCCAACCTCGAAGCCAATGGCCTCACGGCGCTGGCCTTCATCAACACGCTGCTGGCTACGGCGGCTGCAACGCTGGCCTGGATGACGGGCGAGTGGCTGTCCAAAGGCAAGCCTTCCATGCTGGGTGCGGCCTCTGGCGCGGTTGCCGGTCTCGTGGCCGTCACGCCGGCCTGCGGTTTCGTCGGCCCGATGGGCGCGCTGATCATCGGCTTGGCCGCGGGCCTGTTGTGCCTGTGGGGCGTGAGCGGTTTGAAGCGCATGCTGGGAGCCGATGACGCGCTCGATGTCTTCGGCGTGCATGGCGTGGGCGGTATCGTGGGTGCGCTACTCACCGGCGTGTTTGCTGCGCCCAGCCTTGGCGGCACGGGCACCTGTGACTACGTGGCCAACACGTGTGGCGCGTGGGGCGGCATCGGTGCGCAAGTGTGGGTTCAGTTCCAGGGCGTGATGGTCACCATCATCTGGTCGGCCGTGGTGGCGTTCGTCGCGTTCAAGCTCGTCGATCTGGTGATCGGTCTGCGCGTGAGCGAAGAAGAAGAGCGCGAAGGTCTGGATATCTCCTCGCACGGTGAGACGGCCTACAACCGCTAGGCATCACCACCGCACGCTTGGGCCGCCATGGGCAACCATGGCGGCTTTTTTGTGGGTGATTTTCTGGCGTTAAGCATCAGATACTCCGCAGAGTGTATTGCCTTTACTGGTCGTATAAAAACCAGTAAAGACTATATACAAATAGCAGTACCAGATGCTATAGCGCATTTAACCCTTCAGCAGATTGTCTATCATGCCGCCGGTCACGCGCAGCATGTTCTCTTTGGGTGTGCGTGCGATCTCGTGCAGGCTTAAGCCGCGGTTGATCCAGCGGCCCACCACGAGCTGGCCCACGGCATCGGCGGCGGCTTCGTCGGTTAGCTTGGGCGCATTGAGTTGTGCCTTGATGGTGCGCAGCGCGTCTTTGTGTGGCGCGGGGTCGGTGGCAATCGGCACGCTCGCCAAGGCCGTACGCGCCGCGTAGGCGCGCACGCCGCGGTACACCACCGATTCAGCGACGTTCCTCGCGTTGTTTTGCGGGTCGATCTCCATGCGCGCCATCACCATTTGCGTGAGCGTCTGCGCGCAGGATGCGGCCATCTTGTCGTCGTAGTCCTCCAGCGCAAAGGCCAGCTCGCCGCCGGTGGTGTCAGTCTTCACGCCCAGCCGCCCGTCGAACTGCCCCACGAAGGCCACGAACTTGAGCTTGAGCGGCTGCTCCATGCGCAATGCGCCGCCGATTTTGCCCACCATGTCGGCCGGCGAGGGCTTCAGGCCGTCGTAGCCGGCCTTGATGCGCTCCATCGCCTGCGCGTAACGCGGCCACGCGGCGTTGAGCTGCTCGCGCAGCTTGGCCTCCTCCGTGCCCAGCGGATTGATATCGTACGCCGCTTTCCAGAACGCCCAGCGCTGCTCTTCGGTGATTGTCGGTGCAGCAACCACCTGCTCGTAGAAATTGATGAAGGCCTTGGACGAATCTTCCAGTGCCAGCTCGATGCGGCCCATGGCCGGCAGGCTGGTGCGCGCGGGCGCGGCTCTGGCAGCCGGCTTGGTTTGCGCCAGCGCCAGCAAGGGGAGGTTGACGGCGAGCGGTGCAGAGGCCGCCATCAAGAAAGTACGACGTTTCATGATGTGTAAGCTTCGGTGCAAGTGAGCAGGCAACGTAACTGCGCTGCTGCTACGCTATCGAATGAGCAAGTAAAACTCAATTGTAGAAGCGCAAGCCGCACCCACACTGTTGAATTGCGATGAATCGCCCTCATACGCCACTGAAGTGCCGATTGCTACCGCCGTACCGGCAGGCCGTGGGCTGTCACGGCAAACTATGCGGCTTATGCCTACACTTGACGAAACATGAGCCGCCCGGCGTACGGCAAGAACACCGAAACCCACCACCATGGTTCCACATCTGATCACCGCACTCACGGGCCCAGTCAACGAGCTGGAGCAGCGCATTCTGGACAGCCAACCCGCCATCGAGCGCTGGTTCCGGCTGGAATGGATGGAGCATACGCCGCCGTTTTACACCTCGGTAGACGTGCGCAACGCCGGCTTCAAGCTCGCGCCGGTGGACACCAACCTGTTTCCCGGTGGCTGGAACAACCTGTCTGCGCCCATGTTGCCGCTGGCCGTGCAGGCGGCGATGGCCGCGATCGAAAAAATCTGCCCCGAGGCCAAGAACCTGCTCATCATTCCCGAGCGGCACACGCGCAACACGTTTTACCTGGAGAACGTCAAGCAGCTCACGCGCATCTTCCACCAGGCCGGCATGAACGTGCGGGTGGGCACGCTGGACGAAACCATCATCGCGCCCTTGCCCATCGAGCTGCCCAGCGGCGACAAGCTGGTGATGGAGCCGCTGGTTCGCACCCAGCGCCGCCTGGGCACCAAAGACTTCGACCCCTGTACGATTTTGCTCAACAACGATTTGTCTGCCGGCGTGCCCAAAGTGCTTGAGAACCTGCACGAGCAATACGTACTGCCGCCGCTGCACGCGGGCTGGAAGACGCGCCGCAAGAGCGTGCATTTTGCGGTGTACGAAGAGATCGCCAAGAAGTTCGGCAAGATGTTGGGCATAGACCCGTGGCTCATCAACCCGGCGTTTGCGCAATGCGGCGAGGTCAACTTTCACGAGCGTGCGGGCGAGGACTGCCTGTCCACCAATGTCGATGCGCTGCTCGCCAAAATCCGCAAGAAGTACAAAGAGTTTGGCATTCAGGAAAAGCCCTTCGTGGTGGTGAAGGCCGACGCCGGCACCTACGGCATGGGTGTGATGATGGTGCGCGACGCCTCCGAAGTGAAAGACCTCAACCGCAAGACGCGCAACAAAATGAGCGTGGTCAAAGACGGGCTGGAGGTCAGCGAAGTCATCATTCAGGAAGGCGTACACACCATGGAGCGCGTCAACTCCGCCGTGGCCGAGCCGGTGGTGTACATGATGGACCGCTACGTTGTCGGCGGTTTTTACCGTGTGCACGCTGAGCGTGCCGCTGATGAAAACCTCAACGCCCCTGGCATGCACTTCGTGCCCATGCCGTTTGCCGAAAGCGCGCACCTCGCGCAGCCCGGCGCCAAGCCCGGCGCCAGCGCGCCCAACCGCTTCTACATGTACGGCGTCATCGCGCGGCTGGCCATGCTGGCGGCCAGCTACGAGCTGGAGCGCACCGATCCGAATGCTGAAGTGATCGATTAGCGATCAAGCCGCGTTTGACTCGCTATTGAGTCGCCCTTGAGTCGCGCAAGCAGTGCAGCTCGGTTGGGCTGATACTCTTATTTCTATATGCCAGTTACTGCATTGTGGATGACCAGTAAATGGCATATACATTAATGAGTAATCCGCCTCAAGGGTGAATGGCGGCATGGCTTGCGTTCGTGAAGGTCCGAAATTGACATATCCGAATTCGAACGACGCGCGCAGCGGTGACGTGAAGAGTCCGCATCAGGAGGCTCACGTCAAAGCGGTTCATGCGCTTTATGAGAAACCGCGCGACATGAAGCGAGTACTAAGGGCCGAATCTGCTTATGCGGATCGACGCAAAGCCATTGCCGAGCTTGATCCCTATTTTCAGGCAAATGCCAAGAGTTGGGTTGCCAAAGCGAAATCGGGAGACGCTCTTGCAGCATACGCCTTCGCTGAGCATCTAAGCCACATGCTGGTCATGGTTGACCCCGTGACTCAACAGGAGGTGGTGTCGGGTGAAGCGGCACACAAGGTGTGGATGCCGCCGGGCGAATCCATTGACCGTAAATTTTGGCTGCGACTTGCGGCTGAGGCAGGTGATCCTTTGGCTGCCTTGAGTCTGAGCAGTATGTTGTATGCCGCACCTAATCCGCAATCTCCCAACCCTAAGCTGCCTGCAGAGGCGCAGAAGTGGCTGGAGTTCTCTGCAGGAAAAGGCCTCGACTTTGCGCTGTACCAGTTAGGCGTAAGCCACATACGCGGAGAATTTCAACCGTCGAACCCTGTTGTCGGGCATGCATATCTTGCTGCGTACAGGGTGGTTACCGGTGAGCCGCAAGCCAAAACGCTTGAATACCTCTACACATCGTTAAGGCCGGGCGAGATTGACGCTGCAATTCACGAAGCTTCGCGAATACTCGCTGGGTTCGGTCGCGCATAACAAGTTTCTGCAAGTTGCAGCATCAGCCGGCGCAATCTAGCCAAAGCGACGAAGCACGCGCTGCTGAGACAATGCCGATATGGCATTGATTTCTCTTTCGGGCGTGCAGCTAGCGTTTGGGCATGTGGCCTTGCTGGACGGTGCGGCGTTCTCGCTGCAAAGCGGGGAGCGGGTGGGCCTGATCGGTCGCAACGGCGCGGGTAAATCTTCCCTGCTCAAAATCATCGCGGGCCTGCAGCAGGCCGACGACGGCTTGCTGCAATTGCAGCGCGGCGTGCGCACGGCGTTTGTGGCGCAAGAGCCGCTGCTCGATGAATCCAGCAGCGTGTTTGACGCGGTGTCGCAAGGCTTGGCCGGGGTGATTGCGCTGCGCAGGCAGTATGAGGATCACGCTCCCGGCGCTGATCTGGATGCGCTGCAAACGCAGATCGAGGCGCTGCACGGCTGGACATGGGAGCAGCGCGTGGCCGAGACGCTCGAGCGGTTGGCACTCGACGGCGCGGCGCGTATCGGTGCGTTGTCGGGCGGCAATCGCAAGCGCGTGGCGCTGGCGCAGGCGCTGGTGCAAGCGCCCGAGGTGCTGCTGCTCGACGAGCCGACCAATCACCTGGACCTCACCGCGATTGCGTGGCTGGAGTCGCTGCTGTGCGAGTATCGCGGCGCTATCGTGCTCGTCACGCACGACCGCGCTTTTCTCGATGCGGTGGCCACGCGCATTGTCGAGCTCGACCGCGGCAAACTGCTGAGCTACCCCGGCAACTTTGCGGCTTATCAAACCACCAAGGCCGCGCAACTGGAGCAAGAGGCGGTGATCGCGGGGAAGGCCGACAAGCTGCTGGCGCAAGAGGAGGTGTGGGTGCGTCA
>CAYSMM010000051.1:8690-10509 GCA_964432095.1 uncultured Burkholderiaceae bacterium
CTGCCGTGCTCGCGCGCATGGAGCAGCGCGGCGTGCTCATTGATGGCGACTTGCTGCGCCGGCAAAGCCAGGAACTGGCGGAAAAGATGCGCGACACGGAGACGCGGGCGCATCAGGCGGCTGGAGGGGTTGCGTGCGCAGCGCGCCGCGAGGCGCGAGGCGCTGGGCCGCGTGCAGATGGACGTGGACGCGGGCGCGCGCAGTGGCAAGCTGGTGGCGGAGCTACAAGCGGTGAGCAAGGCGTTTGAGGGCCGCGCCGCCGTGGTCGAGGAGTTTTCGTGCACCGTGCTGCGCGGCGACAAGATCGGTCTGATCGGCCCCAACGGCGCCGGCAAAACCACGCTGCTCAAGCTGATGCTGGGCGAGCTTGCGCCCGACAGCGGCCGTGTACGGCGTGGCACCCATCTGCAGGTGGGGTATTTCGACCAGATGCGCGACGCGCTCGACCTGGATGCCACGCTGGCCGATTTCATCAGCCCCGGCAGCGAGTGGGTGGAGGTGGGCGGCGCACGCAAGCACGTGATGAGTTATCTGTCGGACTTTTTGTTCTCGCCTGCGCGCGCCAGCGCACCGGTGCGCACGCTGTCGGGCGGCGAGCGCAACCGCCTGCTGCTGGCGCGCCTGTTTGCGCGCCCCGCCAATGTGCTGGTGCTCGACGAGCCCACCAACGATCTGGACATCGACACGTTGGAGCTGCTGGAGGAGCTGCTGCAGCAGTACCCCGGCACGGTGTTCCTCGTCAGCCATGACCGCAAGTTCCTCGACAACGTCGTCACCAGCACCATTGCGTATGAAGGCGCAGGACGCTGGCGCGAATACGAAGGCGGCTATGACGACTGGAAGCTGCAAAGTGCGCGTGCGGCGTTGCCCGCCAGCGCCACGGCCAAGGTTGCAACGCCCGGGCCGCGCGACGACCGCGCAACGGCGAGCTCGCGAACCGTCGCGCAGGCCAAGAAGCTGTCGTACAAAGAGCAGCGTGAACTCGAACAACTGCCGGCGCGGATCGAGCAGCTGGAGGTTGAGCAAAAACTAATTGGCGAGCAACTGGCCAGCACCAGCCTCTACAAACACGAGCCGCAGCGTGTGGGCGAATTGCAGCAACGCTATGCCACTATCGAGGAGGAATTGATGGTCTGCCTGGAGCGTTGGGAGGAACTTTCAAAACGTTGATACTGTGCTGTCTATATATCAATCACTGGTTTGCGGATAACCAGCAATTTGCATATAGAAGTTGCAGTATTAGTCATATTGAATATGTGGGCCAACAGAATACAAGCAAAGCACGCATGCGATTCCTCAAAGATTTGTCCCTGCCCGCCATTACCGCCGGCTTCGTCACCGTACTCGTGGGCTACACCAGCTCAGTGGCTATCGTGTTCCAGGCGGCCAGCGCGCTGAAGGCCACGCCCGCGCAAATGGCGTCGTGGATGTGGGCGCTGGGCCTGGGCATGGGGCTCACGTGCATAGGGCTGTCGCTGCGCTACAAGCAGCCGGTGGTGACGGCGTGGAGCACGCCGGGAGCAGCCTTGCTCGCCACCGCGGGCATGTCAGGCGCAGGCTTCGACATGGCCGAAGCCACGGGCGCGTTCATGGTGTGTGCAGCGCTGGTCGTACTGTTCGGCATCACCGGCTGGTTTGAGCGGCTGATGAGCCGCATTCCCATGGCGCTGGCCTCGGCGCTGCTGGCTGGCGTGCTGGCACGGTTTGCGATGGATGCATTCACCTCGCTCAAGCTCGCGTTTGGCAAGGTACTGACCATGTTTATCGCGTATCTCGTCGGTCGCCGTTCATGGCCGCGATACGCCGTGCCCGAGGTGCT
>CAYSMM010000052.1:0-10501 GCA_964432095.1 uncultured Burkholderiaceae bacterium
TATCCCGCTCCTGGATGGGGGGCATTTGCTGTATTATGCGGCCGAAGTTTTGCGCGGACGCGCGATACCGCAATCCTGGGAAGTCGCCGGTCAGCGCTTTGGGATCGTCTTACTAGGTGCCTTGATGGTGGTCGCGCTTTCAAACGATCTATTGCGCTTGTTTGCCCGTTGAGGGTTGATACACAAGTGCACAGTCCACCGTTGGGGGAGTTTTGAGAGTCATTCCTAAGAAGTTACTGACGGCCAGCATCGCCACGGCATTCAGCATGTGTGCATGGGCTGCAGAGTTCTCTGTGCGGGACATTCGCATCGAGGGTCTGCAGCGTACCGAAGCTGGAACGGTGTTTTCTTATCTGCCGTTCAAGGTAGGCGATTCCTACAACGAAGACAAGGGCTCGCAAGCCATCCGCGCTCTGTATGCTACAGGCTTGTTCAAAGACGTTCGCATCGAGCTCGACGGTGATGTCATCGTCGTCATCGTCGAAGAGCGGCCCATCATCGCGCGGGTCGATTTCTCCGGCATCAAAGAGTTTGACAAAGATGCGCTGTCCAAATCTCTCAAAGACATTGGTCTGGGTGAGGGCCGGCCATTTGACAAATCATTGGCCGATCGTGCAGAGCAAGAGCTGAAAAGGCAATACCTGTCTCGCGGTTTATATGGCGCTGAAGTCACGACCACGGCCACGCCAATTGAGCGCAACCGCGTGAACGTCACGTTCAGCGTGACCGAGGGCGGTACAGCCCGCATCCGCGAAGTCCGCATCATCGGTGCCAAGGTGTTCAGTGAGTCGCGTCTGCTCGACAACTTCGACCTCACTTCTTCCGGCTGGCTGACCTGGTACACCAAGAGCGATCAATACTCACGCACCAAACTCAATGCCGACCTCGAGACACTGCGCTCGTACTATTTCAATCGCGGCTATCTCGATTTCAAGATTGATTCCACTCAGGTGATGATCTCGCCAGACAAGCAGGACATTTCGCTGGTGATCAGTATCACTGAGGGAGAGAAATTCACTCTATCTGGCTTCGGCCTGGATGGTGAGTACTTCGGCAAGTCGAGCGAGTTTCAAAAACTCATCACGCTCAAAGAGGGCGACACCTACAACGCGCAGCGCGTGGCCGAAGTCAGCAAGGCTTTTAACGATAAATTCGGCACCTACGGATACGCGTTTGCACGTGTTGAGTCGCGCGCCGACATCGATCGTGACAAGAACCTGGTGAAGATCACCTTTGTGGCCGACCCTGGACGGCGCGCATATGTCCGCCGTATCAACATTTCTGGCAACTCGCGCACGCGTGACGAGGTGATTCGCCGCGAGATGCGCCAGTTCGAGAGCGCTTGGTATGACGGTGAAAAAATCAAGCTGTCGAAGGAGCGGATTGACCGGTTGGGCTACTTCAAGGACGTGAGTTTTGATACCAACGAAGTACCCAATACCGCCGACCAGGTGGACTTGAATGTCGCTGTGACCGAGAAGCCCCTGGGCAGCGTGTCTGCAGGCCTGGGCTATTCGTCCACGGACAAACTGACCTTCACCTTCAACTACAAGCAAGACAATGCCTTCGGTTCGGGTGACACACTAGGCCTGGACATCAATACCGGGCGCTATGGCCGTACACTGGCCGTGAGTAATTTCCGCCCGTATTTCACAGTGGACGGCATCAGCCGCTTCACCGACGTGTTCTATCGCACGTCGCAGCCCCTGACGAGTTTTCAGGGCAGCGACTATTCCATTCGAAGTGCAGGGGGACGCGTGCAGTTTGGCGTGCCGTTCTCAGAACTCGACACCGTGTTTTTCGGCCTAGGCGTTGAGCAAAACCGCATCAAGGCGGGTGAATTCGCGCCTTTTGCCTATCGCAGTTATGTGCAGAGCTTTGGCGAGTCGAGCACTGCCTATCCGCTGACCGTGGGTTGGGGCCGTGACTCGCGTGACAACTTGCTGACGCCGAGCGCTGGCCGCTACACAAAGCTTTTCCTGGAGGCCAGCCCGGCCGGCGAGGTGCGCTATGGCCGCTTGACCGCGCAGTATCAAGAGTATTTCCCGCTGACACGCAAGCTCACATTTGCCGTGAACACCGAGTTGGGCCTGGGCAAGGGTTTTGGCGGACGCGAGTATCCCATCTTCAAGCTTTTCACTGGCGGCGGCCTTGGCTCGGTTCGCGGCTACGACACCGGCTCACTCGGACCTCGTATTCAAGACCCGCTGAGTGGCGAAATCGTGCTCGGTGGTGCCAAGCAATTCAACACCAACTTTGAGCTACTGTTCCCGTTTCCTGGCGCGGGCACAGATAAATCACTGAGGTTGTTTACTTTTGCTGATGCTGGCAACATCTACGGCGAGAAAGAAAAGCTTGATCTCGGTAACCTAAAATATTCTGCTGGGTTCGGCATTAGCTGGATTTCTCCGCTGGGGCCGCTGCGATTGAGTTTTGCCTATCCGATCCGCAACAAGCCGGAAGACAAAATTCAGCGTCTGCAATTCCAGGTGGGCACTACTTTCTGATGAGATACATTATGTTTGTACGTTGGTTATTCATCTCCGCAGTCGCGCTGGTTTCTGCTGCTTCGCCGGTCATGGCACAAGGCAAAATCGGCTTCGTCAATACCGACCGGATCTTCCGCGACGCTGCTCCAGCCAAGGCAGCACAGGCCAAGCTCGAGCAGGAATTCGCGCGCCGCCAAAAAGACTTGCAAGAGCAAGCCGCGCGCTTGAAGACGCTTTCGGAGCGGTTCGAGAAAGATGCACCGACGCTTTCCGAGCAAGAGCGTACCCGCCGTCAGCGCGAGCTGGTCGAGTCTGACCGCGACCTGCAACGCAAAGACCGCGAATTACGTGAGGACTTCAACGCCCGCCGCAATGAAGAGTTGCAGGCTGTACTGGAGCGCGCCAACCGCGTCGTGCGAGAAGTGGCGCAGCAAGAGAAGTTCGACATCATTTTTCAGGAAGCGGTGTACGTGAATCCTGCGATCGACATCACCGAAAAAGTGCTGCGTGTGCTCAACAACGGAAAGTGACACGTGCAGTGGAAGCCGCTTGCCCTGTCTGAAATCGCCAGCCTGATTGGCGCATCGTTTACCGGGGTAGAGCGGCAGGTGAACCGTCTGGCCACGCTACAGCGGGCCGGGCAAGGCGACATCAGTTTTCTCAGCAACTCCAAGTACGCCGCCCAGTTGCGCGACACGCACGCCGGCGTTGTGATCTGCAAGCCGGCCGATGCCGTTCTTGCCCCAAACGGTTGCGTAACGCTTCAGGTCGCGGATCCGTACCGCGCCTATGCCGTGCTAGCCGAGCACTGGTGGCGCCTCGCCCAAGACCATGATGTGCTACACATCCACCCACTGAGTTACATAGCACCCACTGCGAGTGTGGCGCCTACCGCGCGCATTGCTGCGTTTGCCTATGTGGGTGAGCATGCCGTCATTGGCGAGCGCACCGTACTGCACCCCCGCGCCACGCTGCTCGATGGGTGCGAAGTTGGCGACGATTGCATTCTGCACAGCGGCTGCGTCATCGGGGCTGACGGTTTTGGCTTTGCCAACACGGCACAGGGATGGCGGAAGATTCCACAACTCGGTGGAGTACAAATAGGTCACTGGGTGGAAATAGGCGCTAATACGACAATAGACCGGGGAGCATTGGACGATACAGTGATCTCTGACGGGGTGAAGCTCGACGACCAAATCCACGTAGCGCACAACGTGCGCATTGGCCGCAATACCGCGATTGCCGGGTGTGTGGGTATTGCTGGCAGTGCGGTGATTGGCGAGAACTGCACCATCGGCGGTGCGGCCGGCGTCCTGGGGCACTTGGAGATTGCCGACAATGTACATATTTCGGCGTTCAGCCTGGTCACCCGGTCGATTCGCGAGCCAGGCGTTTACACTGGCATCTTCCCCCTGGACAAGAAAGACCAATGGGAGAAAAACGCAGCCGCGCTTCGGCAATTGCACAAGCTGCGCGAGCGCATGCGTGCGTCGAGCGCCGGCAGCCATAGCCCTGACAAGCCCAAACAAGGCCCACAAACCGATGATGGACATTCATGAGATTTTGAAGTCGCTGCCTCACCGCTACCCGATTCTGCTCGTGGATAGGGTACTGGAAATGGAGGCGGGCAAGCGCATCGTGGCGCTGAAAAACGTCACGATCAACGAGCCGTTCTTCATGGGCCACTTTCCGCACCGCCCTGTGATGCCGGGCGTGATGATGCTGGAGGCGCTTGCGCAGGCGTCGGCTTTGCTCGGCTTCCAAACCTTGGGCATGACGCCTGATGGTAATACAGTGGTGTATTTCGTCGGTATCGACAACGCGCGTTTCAAGCGCCCGGTGGAGCCTGGCGACCAGTTACGGCTCGAGTCGGAGATTCTCCGCAACAAGGCGGGCATATTCAAATTCGCCACGCGTGCAATTGTGGGGGACGAGCTTGCCGCGGAGGCCGAGCTGATGTGCACCATGCGCAAGGTCGGCTGATGGCTAGCATTCACGCAACGGCTATTGTTGATCCTGCAGCCGAGCTCGGGCACGATGTGACTGTGGGGCCATACACCATCATTGGCCCCCATGTGCGCATTGGCGAGGGCAGCAAAATCGGCTCGCATTGCGTGATCGAGGGCAACACCACCATCGGCTGCAACAACACTATTTTTCAGTTCTGCTCGCTCGGCGCAGTGCCGCAGGACAAGAAATATAAAGCTGAGGCTACTCGGCTAGAGATCGGTGACGGTAACACCATACGCGAGTACTGCAGCTTCAACCTCGGTACCGAGCAGGCTGGTGGGGTTACCCGGTTGGGTGACAACAACTGGATCATGGCTTACGTGCATCTGGCGCATGACTGCATCGTAGGCAATCACACTATTTTTGCGAATAACGCTACCCTAGCTGGGCATGTTGAGGTCCACGACTGGGCCATTCTCGGCGGCTTTACCGGAGTGCATCAATTCGTGCGAGTTGGTCAACACAGTATCACCGGGGTGAGCAGCGTCGTGTTGCAGGACATCGCCCCCTTCGTTACCGGCATGGGCAATACGTTCGAGCCTGCAGGTATCAACTCCGAAGGCCTCAAGCGCCGTGGCTTTTCAGCGGAGCGCATTGCCTCGCTGCGGCGTGCGTTCAAAACGTTGTTTCGTAACGGGTTGACTGTGAGCGAGGCGCTGGCCGAATTGGCTGCGCAACAAGCGGCCGAACCTGAAGCTCAGCAGGACTTGCAGATCCTGCGTGATTTTGTTGCCTCTAGCCAGCGTGGACTCAGCCGTCCTAAGTAAGCATGTCACCACGCCGGCTTTGGCGATGGTGGCGGGTGAAACATCGGGCGATCTGCTCGCGTCGCATGTGTTGCATCATCTTCGGACTATGGTTCCCGCGCTACGGGCTGCAGGCATTGGTGGCCCAGCGATGCAGCGCCAGAGCTTTGATGCATGGTGGCCGAGCGACGCACTTGCGGTACGCGGCTATGTCGAGGTGCTGCGCCATCTGCCGCGCATTCTCTTGATTCGCCGTCAGCTAAAGCGCTGTTTGCTTGCCAGCCCGCCGCGGGTGTTCGTAGGGGTTGATGCGCCTGATTTCAATCTGGGGCTTGAGGAGACGCTGCGCAACGCGGGCATTCCCACACTTCACTTCGTCAGTCCGTCCATCTGGGCATGGCGCAAAGAGCGTATGGGTCGCATCAAGCGTGCCGTGTCGCACATGCTGTGCGTGTTTCCGTTTGAGCCTGAGATCTATCACGCCGCAGGCATGAAGGCTACTTACGTAGGCCACCCGCTGGCCGACGTCATTCCGCGGGTTCCGGACGCGACTGCTGCGCGACAGGTGCTCGGGTTGGGTAGCGGGAATGTCGTGGGCCTGCTGCCCGGCAGCCGCGAGGCCGAAGTACGCTATTTGTTGCCGGTATTTCTGCGAGCGGCACAACAGATTGCGGCGACTCATCGCGTGCAGTTCGTTCTTCCGGTTGCGCATGCAGGCTTACGCGCGCATGTGGATGGTTTAGTAGCGCAACATGCAGGCAGCATCGATCTGAAAGTGGTTGATGGGCAGTCGCACCAGGTGATGGAGGCCAGCGACAGCCTCTTGATTGCCAGCGGTACGGCCACCCTGGAGGCGGCGCTTTACAAGCGGCCGATGGTGATTGCCTATCGCATGCCGTGGCTGAGCTGGCATCTGCTCAAGAACAAAAACTACCTGCCCTACGTCGGCCTGCCTAATATTTTGTGTCGCGACTTTGTGGTACCCGAGTTCATTCAGCATGACTGCACACCCGGCAATCTGGCTGTAGCCTGCATGCAGCAGCTCGACGACGTGAGCTTGCGTGCGGAGCTAGAGCAACGCTTTAGCGAGCTGCATAGCCAGCTGGCCATCAATTGTGCGCAGCGCGTTGCAGAGGTGATTGCATCGCACCTACGTGAGGGGGCGCTCGCATGAGCCGTAGACGCGCGCTTGCCGCGATGGCGCATCAGCAGGCCGGATTTGATCTTGCGCTGGGCGCCCAGCGCATTGCGGGTGTGGATGAAGCAGGGCGCGGACCACTGGCCGGCCCAGTCGTGGCCGCGGCGGTCATACTGAATGATGCACGGCCGATAACGGGCTTGCGTGATTCCAAGGCATTGTCCGAACTGCAGCGTGAGACTTTGGCTGAGCAGATCCGCGAGCGGGCGTTGGCCTTTGCGGTTGCCGAGGCAAGCGTGGAGGAAATCGACACGCTCAATGTGCTGCAGGCTACGCTGCTGGCCATGCGGCGCGCGGTGCAGGCGCTTTCCGTGGCGCCAGATCATGCGCTGATCGACGGCAATCAACTGCCTCGATTGACCGTTACCTGCAGCGCCGTCGTCGGCGGTGATGCGAAAGTGCCTGCCATATCGGCCGCCAGTATACTGGCCAAGACGCATCGCGACCACCTGATGCACGCCTTGCACGAGCAGTTTCCCCTGTATGGCTTTGCGCAGCACAAGGGGTATGGCACGGCAGAACACCTGGCTGCGTTGCGTATGTACGGGCCGTGCGAGTGGCATCGTAAATCCTATGCGCCGGTGCGCGAGGCGTTACTGGCAGTGCGCGCATGAAGATCGAAGCCCTCACGTCCGCTGCGAGCCCGTGGCTCAAGCTGCTCAAGCGGCTGCAAAGCAAGCCGGGCGCATATCGTGATGCAGGCCAGTTTCTTATCGAGGGCGAGCACCTATGCCTCGAATGGCTGGCACACGGCCAGGTCGCGTACGCTCTCGATGCACTTTTTGTGAGCGACACCCCGCGTGGCCACACGTGGATTGCGCATCACCAGTCGGGGCTGGCTGGCACGCAGGTGCTGCGGGTACCCCACGAATTGCTGGCGCAGCAGGCGAGCGGCCATCATGATGATTTGCACTTGATGGCGTTGCTGCACAGGGTTACAGCCGTAGCGCCGACGCCGGGAAAAATCACACAGACACTACTGCTCGACGCCGTGCAAGACGCCGGTAATGTAGGCACGATGCTGCGTACCGCAGCGGCGTTTGGCGTGGGGCGTGCGGTGCTGGGTTTGGGTTGCGCCGCTGCGTTCTCCCCCAAGGTGATGCGTGCAGCCATGGGTGCGCACTTTCATTTGCAGATTCACGAGCAGGTTGATTTGGTGCACTACATCGCGTGCTGTGACGTGCCGGTGTACGCTGCCGACGTGACCGGCGATGTGGCCTTGCCGCAGGCGCCTTTGAGTGCGGCCTGCGGGTGGCTGGTGGGCAGCGAAGGGCAGGGTATCTCGCCTGCTCTGTTGGCCGCCTGCAATTTGCGCGTGCGTATTCCTCAAACCGGGCCGCAGTCGCTCAACGTGGCCGCTGCCGCTGCAGTGTGCCTATACGAATCAGCGCGCCGTCTGGGTGCTTCTTGAGATTAAGCGCTAGCGCTCTCACTCAAGAAGTTGTAGCAATGTCTACTTAATACTCAGTTAAGTATAATGCCGTTACTGGTATATTTATAAGAATATAAGGCATAATAGTCGCCTCAGTATAAACATCAAACCGTCACGAAAGTCAGCGGGACAGGGCCGCAAGCGTTAACGCATACGACTGTCGGCCATCTGCATGGTCGAGACGAAGCTCGAGTCGGACGCGGTAGAAATGAATGCCGCGCACAACGAGCCCGGGGTAGCGAGTGCCCGGGTCGCCAGGCCCATGTGCGTCAGCGTGAGCCGGATATCCATTTCACGCGCAGCCTTGGTGAGGTCGTCGAACTCCGGCACGGTCTTGAGTTCGGACAAACTGCCCGCGTAGCTGACCAGCACACGCGGGTAAGACAGGCCGGCGTACACACGCTCCGTCAACCCGGCCAGAAGCGCTGAGATGGATTTGCGTTGATTGAAGGATTTTTCCAGCGCACCGAACTGCCCGCCGTCGCAACCCAGCACAGGAGAGAATGCCGTCAAGCCGGAGCAGGCACGAATCCAGGGTTCAACGCTCAGATCACCCACGCGCTTGAGCACCTTGCCAAAGATCTTGGTGTCGCCAGGCACCAGCAGCACATGCGTGTGGTCTGCTAGGCGTTCAGCGGTTTTGCGCAATGCCTTGAATGCAATGCCTTGCCGCACGAATTCGCGCAGTGCCAGCGCCTGTAGAGCGGTGCCAGCAAATGCGCTGCGGCTGTCGTGAATAGTGAAATCGAACTTTGGCTCCAAGCCTTTGCCACGGCGCAGTGCGCGGATCTCGTCGGTATGGCTTTTGACGTACTGCCGCAATTGAGTGGCCGAATCCACGATACCGTGATGGCTGCACACCGCAATCGCACAATCAAACTCAATCGCAAAACGCGAGCTCAAGCGGTAGGCAAGGCCGGCGGCATCAAGAGCCTTGACTTCGGCACGCAGCAAGTCTTGCGCGGGCGTGTCTTGCGCGCGCTGTTGCTCATATTGCGTGCGGCGGTCGATGATGTTTTCGCCGTCGATCTTGACGGTGACGGGCACGACGGTGATTTCGTTGGCGTCGGACGAGTCGGAAGGAATATCGGCTGCCGCGTCGCACAGCAGGCCGATGGAGTGAGGCGCCGCCACAGGCATGGCCGTGGCGGCCGTTGCAGCTTGCTCTGCCGGCGCGAAGGTGGACATGAATTCCACCAGAATGTCGTTCTTGTCTCTCATCATCGGCTGAAGTGATCCCGCGAGAGCGCGGCCGCGCTGAGCCGCTGGACTTATCCCTGATATCCCTAATGGTAACTCAATACACCAGTTTGTCGGGCTTTAGCTCCTGCAGGATGGTCGTGGCAATCTCTTCGATACTCTTATGTGTGGTCGAGAGCCAACGAATCCCCTCCCTGCGCATCATACGCTCAGCTTCGGCCACTTCATAGCGGCAGTTGTCGGCGCTGGCATACCGGCTGTCTGGCCGTCGCTCATTACGGATCTGGGAAAGCCGCTCGGGGTTGATCGACAGTCCAAACAACTTGCTGCGATATGGCAGCAGTGCGGAGGGCAACTGCTGGCGCTCGAAGTCGTCGGGCGTCAGGGGGTAGTTGGCCGCCTTGATGCCGTGCTGCATGGCGAGGTAAAGCGATGTGGGTGTTTTGCCGCTGCGCGAAACGCCTACCAGGATCACGTCGGCTAAAGCGAGATTCGTTGCCGACTGGCCGTCATCATGCGCCAGCGAGTAGTTGATCGCCTCGATGCGGGTTTGGTACTGCTGGCTTTGCGCCACGTCGCCGAAGCGGCCAATGCTGTGCGTGGACTGCAACTGCAGCTCAGCCTCCAGCGGCTTGACGAAGGTGCTGAACATGTCGAGCACTAGTCCCTTGCAGCGCTGAAATTCGCGCAACTCATCGTCGTGCACCAGCGTCGTAAACACGATGGGTCTTTTACCCTCGCGCTCGAAGGTCGCGTTGATGTGATCAACCGCCTGGCGCGCCTTGTCCACGGTGTCGATGAAAGGTAGGCGTACATGCCGCGGCTTGACGGCAAACTGAGCGAGGATCGAGTTACCGAATGTTTCGGCGGTGATACCGGTTCCGTCCGAGACGAAAAAGACGCTTCTATCGGGCATTTGCAGTCGTCACGTGTCTATGGTTCATCGGTGCAGCGTCAGAACGAACCGCCGCACCGATAAGCTCTAAAATCACATTATGACCCGGCTGACATGCTTCCTGACTTGCAGCCCGGCGGCCCCAGTGCCGCCGCGTACAGGCCAACGCTACGCGTGGCCTCACATGCGCACGCTCGCCAGCTTCTTGCCACACTTCAACGCCCGCCGCTCCATGCTGAGCCGCTACAGCGCCGCATGGACGATGCGCGCGGGCAGCACCGCTTTACTACTCTCAAGGAAAAAACCATGTCCAACAATCTGCGCGCGGGGCTCGCCACCGCGCTGGTGGTGCCATTTGAAGACTTAAGAATGAGCGATGTCGAAGTGGTCGGCGGCAAGAACGCCAGCCTCGGCGAGATGATCAGCCAGTTGAGCGCCACGGGCGTGCGCGTGCCCGGCGGCTTCGCCACCACGGCGCTGGCGTTCCGGCAGTTCCTGCAGCACGAAGGCCTCGGCGAGCGCATCCACCGC
>CAYSMM010000053.1:0-441 GCA_964432095.1 uncultured Burkholderiaceae bacterium
GACCCTGCCGGTATTCACCGCGCCAGTGTTCAGCCCGAGCGCCATCATCAGCCTTGCGCTGCCGCTGTTCGTGGTGACCATGGTGTCGCAAAACATGCCGGGCGTGGCGGCGCAACGTGCATGCGGGTACGACACCCCGGTGTCGCCCGTGATCGCATGGACAGGTGTGGCCACGCTGGTGCTTGCGCCCTTGGGGGCGTACTCACTCAGCCTTGCGGCCATTACCGCGACGATCAGCATGAGCCCTGAAGCGCACAGCGACAAGCACAAACGCTACACCGCCGCCGTGATGGCAGGTGCGTTCTACTGCCTGCTCGGTGCGTTCGGCGCGGCGATTGCAGGCTTGCTGGCGGCATTCCCCAAGGCACTGGTGCTGGCGGTGGCGGGCTTCGCGTTGCTTGGCACCATTGGCAGCGGGCTGGCCGGTGCGATGAAAGACGA
>CAYSMM010000053.1:451-10358 GCA_964432095.1 uncultured Burkholderiaceae bacterium
GCGGCCATCATCACCTTTATCGTCACGCTTTCGGGCGTCAGCCTGTTCGGGGTGGGCAGCGCGTTCTGGGGCGTAGTGGCAGGCAGTGTTGCGCTTTTTGTGTCACAGTGGCGGCTTAAAAAAGAGTGACCCACAGCGACCTTTCCACAAATTCATCATGAAGCTGCTGTTCATCGCCGACCCGCTGCAGACATTCAAGACCTATAAAGACACCACGTTTGCGATGATGCGTGAGGCAGCGCGGCGCGGGCATGCGCTTTATGCCTGCGAGCCGCAAGACGTGGTCTGGATCAGCGGCAAACCGGTGAGCGCCAGCGTACAGCCTATCGAGCTGACCGGTGATGCGCATGACTGGTACACCGCCAGCAGCGCGCAGCGCATGCCACTCAATGCTTTTGATGCTGTGCTGATGCGTAAGGATCCACCGTTTGACAGCGAGTATTTTTACGCCACGCATTTGCTGCAGCAGGCCGAGCGCGAGGGTGCGCGGGTGTTCAACAGCCCGCGTGCGCTGCGCGATCACCCCGAGAAGCTGGCGATCATGGAGTTCGCGCAATACTGCTCGCCAAGCCTGGTGTCGCGTAACGCACAGGCGCTGCGCGAGTTCTATGCCGAGCACAAAGACGTGATTTTGAAACCGCTCGACGGCATGGGCGGCATGGGTATTTTCCGCGTGCGCGATCAAGCCGATGGCGCGCCCGACCCCAACCTCAACGTCATCATCGAAACCCTCACACACAACGGCGCACAAACCATCATGGCGCAGCGCTTCGTGCCAGAGATCGCGCAGGGGGATAAGCGCATCCTGTTGATCGCCGGCGAGGTGATGCCGTATTGCCTGGCGCGCATTCCGCAAGGTGGCGAGACGCGCGGCAACCTGGCTGCGGGCGGTAAAGGCATTGCACAGCCCATCAGCGCACGCGATCGTGAGATCGGCGAAGCCTTGGCACCGGTGCTGTGGCAGCGCGGGCTGCTGTTTGCAGGCATCGACGTGATTGGCGACTTCCTCACCGAGATCAACGTCACCAGCCCGACCTGCTTTCAAGAAATCGCACAGCAAACCGGCTTTGATGCAGCAGTGCCGTTCATCGATGCGCTGCAATCTGCGTCCAGCAAGCCCTGACACAATACCTGCCAAGCGGAGAACATCATGGCCATCCTCGGTTGCATCGCAGACGACGCCAGCGGCGCAGCCGCGCTTGTGCATGGGCTCGAGCAAGCCGGCGTGCGCTGCGCGCAGTTCACTGACGCAGAGGAGGATGTTGGCAAGGCCGTAGGCGCGCAGGCCATTGTGTATTCGCTGCAAATCCGGCACGAGGCGGCACATCGGGCCGTGGCGCAATCGGTGGCGGCGCTGCAAGCCTGCAAGCGCTTGGGCTGCGAGCGGTTTTACTTCAGCATCGCGCCGACCTTTGACAGTACTGAGCGTGGTAATGTGGGCGTGGTGCTCGACGCGTTGATGCGCGAGTTGCCGTGTGACGTCGTCACGCTATGCCCAACAGACCTGCAACAACAGGTGACGGTGTATCGCGGCCATGCGTTTGTGGGGGATGCGCTGCTCAGTGAAACCGCCATGGCACGGCACGCGCTCACCCCCATGACCGATTCCAACCTGGTGCGCGTGCTGCAGCGCCAGGTGGGCCGCAGAGTAGGCTTACTGCACGCGGGCGCGGCTGCGCCACAACCACCACAGGCAGAAATGGTGATGGCTGACGCGACCAGCCACGAGGAGTTGCAACACCTCGCTGCGCGCTGCGCACAGCATGCGTTCGCAGCCGGATCGCCCGCATTCGGGCTGGCGCTGGCCAAAGCTTGGGGCCTGGGTATATAGACAAGCCATCAACACGCAACGCATATGCCACGCTTTGCTGCGAATTTGTCGATGATGTATGGCGCGCTGCCGTTCATGCAGAGCTTTGCGGCCGCTGCGGCGCATGGCTTTGAGGCCGTGGAGTTTTTGTTTCCCTACGAACACGACGCGCAGGCGATTGCCGCGCAGTTGCAGCAGCATCGGCTGATCAACATCTTGTTCAATGCGCCGCCCGGCAACTGGCCAGCCGGTGAGCGTGGGCTGGCCGCGCTTCCCGGGCGCGAGGAGGAGTTCCGCGCCGGCATCGAGCAAGCAATCGCCTACGCGCGGGCGCTCGGCACGCGTCATGTGCACGTGATGGCAGGCGTTGCGCCGGCTTCGGCCAGCACGCCCGAGCGCAACCGGATGCGCGGCGTGTATCTGCGCAATCTGCGTTTTGCCGCAGAGCGGCTGGCCGAGCACGGCATCACTGCGCTCATCGAGCCGATCAACACACGCGACATGCCCGGATATTTTTTGAACCGCCAGGATCACGCGCACGAGATCATTGCCGACGTGCACCACCCCAACCTGAAAGTGCTGATGGATTTGTACCACTGCCAGATCGTCGAGGGGGACGTCAGCACCAAGCTGCAACGCTACCTGCCCACAGGCAACGTGGCGCATATTCAGGTGGCCGGTGTGCCCAACCGCAACGAGCCCGACACAGGCGAACTCAACTATCGCCATCTTTTCCAGTTGATCGACAAGTTGGGCTATGAAGGCTGGATAGGGGCGGAGTATAAACCTGTTACTGGTAGTCCAGAAACAGTTTCACTGTCAAACTGGCTGGAGTAATATAAGTTTCAACCACTTGATGTAAACGGCCTACGTTAGGAAGGGGTAAGCCATGGCGCTGTACTACGCAACACTGGGAACGAATGACTTTGCGCGCTCACGCCGGTTTTATGATGCGGTGATGGCCTCGATCGGTGGTCGCTTGCATGAGGTCTACGAGAGCGAAGGCTGGCTCGGCTATGCCTCGCCCGGCGCAGCGGAGACGGATTTATGGATTGGCAGTCCATTCAATGGGCAGGCCGCCACGCACGGCAACGGCACCATGCTGGCGTTGAAGGTGTCCACGCATGAGCAGGTGCAAGTTTTCCATGCCGCTGCGCTGGCCAATGGTGGCAGCGACGAAGGCGCCCCCGGTCTGCGCCCGCAGTATGGCCCTGACTGGTACGCCGCCTATGTACGCGACCCCGAGGGCAACAAGCTGGCGTGCGTGTGTCGTGGTTGAAGCGTAAGACAACGCTGCGCGACAGCCGCACAATAATGCTTTGCCGTTTTGACTTCTGCTAGACCGGAGCCCGCGATGAACGCACCCGACCGCCAACTTCTGCACGCTGCAAAGGCGCTGGACTTTGTCACCGAGCGCTGGGACAGCGAACTGCTGCCACGCCTGACCGACTACATTGCCGTGCCGGCCAAGAGCCCGATGTTCGATGCCAACTGGCAGGCACATGGGTTGATCGACCGTGTGGTGACGGACGCTGCCGCTTGGGTGCAGTCGCAGAAGGTTGAGGGCCTCACGCTGGAGGTGGTGCGCCTGCCCAATCGCACGCCGGTTATTTTCTTCGAAGTGCCGGCCACGCGCGAAGGCCGCAGCGACACGGTGCTGATGTACGGCCACCTGGACAAGCAGCCCGAGTTCAACGGCTGGCGCAACGATCTGGGGCCGTGGACGCCCAAGTACATCGACGGCAAGCTGTACGGCCGCGGCGGCGCGGATGATGGCTACGCGGTGTATGCCGCGATCACCGCGATTGCAGCGCTGAAAGAGCAGAACACACCGCACCCGCGCATCGTCGGCTTGATCGAATCATGCGAGGAAAGCGGTTCTCCCGATTTGCCGGCCTATATCGACGCATTGCGCGCGCGGCTGGGTCAGGTGGGGCTGGTAGTGTGCCTGGATTCGGGCGCGGGCAATTACGATCAATTGTGGCTGACCACCTCACTGCGCGGCAATGTCACCGGCACGTTGAAGGTCGAGATTCTGACCGAGGGTGTCCACTCGGGCGATTCGTCGGGCCTGGTGCCGTCGTCATTTCGCATCATGCGGCAGGTGCTGGACAGGCTGGAAGACAGTAAGACCGGCCGCCTGCTGCCCGAGAGTTTTCATGTGCAGGTGCCGCCAGACCGGCTTGCGCAAGCGCGCGCCACGGCCGCGATCTTGGGGGACGAGGTGTACAAGCGCTTTCCGTGGGCCTGCGGCGAAGACGGCGGCTTTGCTTTGCCCACCACCACCGATGCCACCGAGGCGCTGCTCAACCGTACCTGGCGGCCCACGCTCAGCGTCACGGGCGCCGAAGGCTTCCCAGCCATCAAGGACGCGGGCAATGTGCTGCGGCCTTACACCGCGTTCAAGCTCAGCCTGCGCCTGCCACCGGGGGTCAGCGGCAATGACGCCGCGATGACGCTAAAAGGTTTGCTGGAGGACAACGCGCCATACAACGCCAAGGTGACGTTCACGCCCGACGGCCGCATGGGCGAGTATGGCGCCACCGGCTGGAACGCGCCGGCACTGGCGGGATGGATGGAAGGCGCACTCAACGATGCCAGCAATACCTACTTCGGTGCACCCTGCGGCTATATCGGTCAGGGGGGCACCATACCGCTGATGAACATGCTGCAGCAGGGCTTCCCCAAGGCGCAGATGATGGTATGCGGCGTGCTCGGCCCCAAGAGCAACGCGCACGGCCCCAATGAGTTCTTGCATGTGCCCTATGCCAAGAAGCTCACTGCGGCAGTGGCGCAAGTGATTGCGGCCATGCCATGAGCGATGTTGTCTCCGTACCGCCGCGGTGAACCAGTCCGATCCATCCTGAGCACCAAACCGAGGACGAAACACAGTGTTGTGACGTTGGCAAGGAGCAAACAGCATGAAACGGCGCGAGTTTGTGGCAGGTGCGGTGAGCGTTGCTGCCTTGAGCGCAGGAGGATGGGCCATGGCAGACGAACCCAAAGTGCAAAGCTTGAGCCATGCACTCAAATGGCTGGACACATTGGAGAAGGCCGCCAGCGTCAAGACCACCGGGCAGTGGCCAATGCTGCCGGTGCTGGAGCATCTGGCGCAAAGCATCGAGTTCAGCATGAGTGGTTTTCCGCAGCCCAAGAGCGCGCTGTTTCAAAACACCGCGGGCGCGGCGGCGTTCGCGTTTTTCAAATGGCGCGGCCGCATGAGCCACGGCTTGGCTGAGCCGATACCCGGTGCCGCCGCTTTGACGATGCAGGGCGACTGGCGGCTGGGCGCTGCGCGGCTGCGCACGGCCATCGACAAGTTCAACGCCCACAGCGGGCCGCTGATGCCGCATTTTGCTTATGGCGCTCTCGACAAAGCCGAGTACACACTCGCGCATGTGTTCCACATCGCCAACCATCAGGACGAAATCGCTGTGACGGCGATGAAGTAAAGCGCTTTCTGGGCTGATACTCTTGTTTGTATACACCGACGTCTGGTTATCCGTATACCAGACAATGGCATATAGATTGCAGAGTATCAACATTCCTTCTTGTTCACACGCTAGACCAGCGCACTGCTGCAGGCATCATGCACGCGCGAGCCGATCGCGTAACTCGCCACCAGTTGCCGCGCCGCCTCGATGTCGTCGTGCACCCAGCGGTCGCCGCTCAGTGCGGCGGGCACCCGTTCACGCAGTGCACGCCATGCCAGCGCGCTACCTTTACCAACGGGGTAATCCTTCAGGTCGCGCTCGATCAAATCAAGCGCCTGCGCTGCCAGCAGGTATTCCACGGCCACGATGGACTGGCAGTTCTCCACCACGGTGCGGGTGCGCCGCGCGGCAAAGCAAGAGTTGCTGATGTGGTCTTCGGTGTTGCCTTTGGCCGGAATGCTGGTCGCGCTCGCGGGGCCGCACAGGTTCATGTTCTCCAGCACCAGGCCCGTGCTCATGCTTTGCACCACGCTGTAGCCGGTGTTCACGCCGGGGCGTGTGGCAATCAGATTGGCGGGGATGCCGAAGTTGCATGCCGGGTCGATCAGCCTTGCGCTGCGCCGGTCGCAAATCGCACCGAGGTCGGTGACGACGAGCGCGAGCAAATCCATCGCCTGCGCAATGTACTGACCATGAAAATGCCCGCCGCTGATGATGCGGTAGCCCTTCTCCTCGGGAAAGATCAGCGGGTTATCAGTGGCACTGTTCATCTCGGTCGAAAGAATGCCGTCGATGTAGTCCAGCGCATCGAGCACCGGGCCATGCACCTGCGGCGCGCAGCGTAGCGAGTACACGTCTTGAATGCGTGGCGCAAGTGGCGGCACATGCGGCGTGCCGATGTCCTCGGGCTTGACGCCGGGCATGCCCCACAGGCGTACTTGCCGTGCCGCCTCGGTGCAGCGCACCGTGCCCTGCAGCACTTGCAGCAGCGACGCGGCCACGCGTATTTGCCCTTTGTGTGGCCGGGCGCGCATCACACGCTGTTCAAAACAACTCAACTCGGCGCGCAAGGCCTCCAGGCTCAACGCCAGCGAGACGGTGGCGTCGTTGAGCAATCGCCGCGCGTCCCACGCCGCGAGCACACCGTAGGCAAGCGACGCTGTGCTGCCGTTGATGAGTGCGGAGGAATCCTTGGCGAGAAACACAAAGCCCGGCTGCAGACCGCATGCGGCAAATGCATCGGGCGCGGGCATGCGCTGGCCGCGAAACATCACGCTGCATTCGGGCATGCCCATCATCGCGCCGCTCATGATGGCCAGTGGCGCCAGGTCGCCACTCGCGCCCACGCTGCCCTTGCTGGCAATCACGGGCGTGATGCCGTGGTTGAGCATATCCAAAAGCCGCTGTACCACCTCGACGCGCACGCCACTGTAGTTGCTGGCAAACGCATTGGCGCGCAACAGCATCATGGCGCGCACCGCGTCGGCAGGCATGGGCTCGCCGGTGCCGCCCGAATGCGCGAGGATCAAATTACGCTGAAACTCCGGAATCACATCCGGCGTGATACGCAAGCTCTTGAGCGCGCCCACGCCGGTGTTGAAGCTATACATCATGGGCGCATCGTGCGTCATCCAGTGTGTGTCGATATAGCGGCGCGTTGCCGCAAGACGCGTAGCCGCATCAGCGTGTAGCTCAACACTTGCGCCTTCACGCGCGACGGCCACCACCTGGGCCGCATTGAGCGATTGGCCGTCGAGTCTAATTTTGGGAGTCACGTTCATTGTTGTGCTTCACTTCAATCGGTCGCGCACCTGCGCGAAGCTGCGCCAGAACCTCAAATCACCACTGGTGGCGTAATTGATGCGCATGTAAGTGGATCCGTGCTGCTCCGACGAACGTTGCGGGTAAAACAGCGCGCCGGGTGCGATCAACCAACCTTCGTCAAGCAGTGCCAGGGCCAGCTTCTCGCTGTCCACGCCGGTATCCACCCAGCCAAACAAACCCTGTGCCGGCGGTATCACGAAGTTGCAGCCATGCTGCTCGGCCAGCTTGAGCGCGCGTGCGCTGGCGCGCTGCAAATGCTCGGTCAGACGCAGCATGTGACGGCGGTACGCGCCGGTGGACATCACATAGTGCAAAGCCATCTCGCCTGAGGGCTGTGTGGTGAGCATGGACAGCAACTTCAAGTCCGTCAGCCGCTCAAGCAATGCAGGTGCCGCGGTGAGGTAGCCGCAGCGCCACGCAGGCGCGAGTGACTTTGAGAAACTCGACAGATAAATCACTTGCCGTAAACCGTCGAGCGCTGCCAGGCGCGGCGTTGTGGCCACGGTTGAGCTGGCCTCTGCAAAGTCGGCATAAGTGTCGTCCTCCACCACATAAAAACCGTGCGCGGCGGCAATTTGCAGCAAGCGGTGCGCAACGCTCGTGGCCATGCTGCTGCCCGTAGGGTTGTGCAGCTTCGCGACGCACACAAACAGCTTGGGCTTGTGCTTGGCGGCCAGCGCTTCGAGTACATCGAGATCGGGGCCGTTGATCAGCCGGGGCACTGCAAGCATTTGCACGCCCGCTTCGGCGTAGCGTGCAAACTCCACGAACCAGCCCGGGCTTTCGACGAGCACCGTGTCTCCAGGATGAAGCAAAGCGCGATACACCAGGTCCAGTGCATGCGTAGCGCCGTTCGTGGTGAGAATCGTGTCCGAGTTTGCAGGCACGCCATGCTCGATGCAACGCCGCGCGAGTTGATCGCGCAGCTCCGGCAAACCCTTGGGGTCGCCATATTGCAGCCAGCGCTCTGGCGCAGTGCGCGCGGCCTCTCGCATCGCCGGGCCGACATGCGGGTTCTCAAGCCAGGCGGCGGGCAGCATGCCGCTGCCAGGCTGCAGATTCTCAGACAGTTGATTGAACATGCCGCGAATCAGCCAGCCCGCATCGACCCGTTGTGGCCGCGGCCGGGATGCAGCCGAGCGTTGCGTTTGCAGGGCAACGGTACGCACATAGAAGCCACGCCCACGCTGCGCCTCGATCAGCCCCAGCGCCTGCAAACGGTCATACGCTGCAACCACCGTGAAAGGGCTCACCGCGTAGCGCTTGGCGCACTCGCGCACACTGGGCAAGCGCGCACCCGGGGCCAGCAGCCCTTGCTTGATACGTTGCGCCAGTTGTGCCGACAATTGCTCCGTCAGTGTTTGCGTTCCATCGCTTTGCAGCGCTGGCGCCAGTGACGCAGCCGATGCAGTGTTCATAGGTATACAGGGATGTAATCAATACCAGTACAGTTTGCCTGCGTACATCATTAAGTGTGCTGGTAGTGTATTGGTGTCAAACTTAGACTTGTACGCACGCTTTGTCAAGCACGCCAACTACAGCCAACCCTAGCAACGCCAGCATGAAAGCCAGCCTGAACGATTTGCTCGCCAAGTTACCCGGCCCAAACGACGAGCGATTTGTGCAGGCCATGACGCATGGAACCATGAGCGTTGAGCTGTACTCGCCTCTAGGCCGTGATCCGCAGCAACCCCATGCGCAAGACGAGCTGTACTTCGTCATCGAGGGGCGCAGCGAGTTTGTGCGTGGCAATGATCGCATCTATTGTGAGGCGGGCGATGTGCTGTTCGTGCCGGCAGGGATGGTGCATCGCTTCGAGCATTTCTCCTCCGGCTTCAAGACCTGGGTGGTGTTCTGGGGGCCTAACGGCGGCGAGAAGGAAGAGTAAATCGTGCACGGCTTTGGTGTTGAGCAACTGCTGGCCTTGCTGACCTTTTGCACGGTAATGAGTTTCACGCCGGGGCCCAATACCCTGCTGTCCTCTGCGCTGGCTGCCAACTACGGCTTGAAGCGCGCGCTGCCCTTCATCAGTGCTGTGCCCATCGGCTGGATACTGCTGCTGTGGCTGTGCGTTGCCGGTGTTGGTGTGCTGGTTAAAACCCATTTGCTGTTTGCCAGCCTCATCAAGTATGGCGGCATCGCCTACATGATCTACCTGGCTTGGAGGCTGCTCAACGCCACCGCGATGGCCGACCGTAATGGCGAGCTGCCGGTGCGCTTTGGTCATGGCGTATGGCTGCAATTCGTGAACATCAAAGCTTGGTTTGGCGCGCTGACGATCACCGGCACGTGGATCGCGGGCGCGCCCGACCTGCTGTCGCGCGCGCTGCTGCTGACACCGATCTTCATGTGCTTTGCATTTACCAGTAACCTCACTTACGCCTTCATCGGGGCTGCCTTGCGTAACTGGCTGTTGGTAGGCGTGCGGCTGCGTGTATTCAATGCGTTGCTGTCGTTAGCAATCGTGTTGACTGCGCTGTGGATGTTGCGGTTATGACGCGCGAAACCCGTGGTTTGCTGCTGGGCATTGTCGGCGTGCTGATCTTCAGCGCCACCCTGCCCTTCACGCGCATGGCCGTAGGTAGCGCAGACGCGCCATTGCTCAGCCCCTGGTTCGTGGCCATCGGCCGCGCAGCGATTGCCGGGCTGCTGGCTGCGCTGGTGCTACTCATCACGCAGCCGCTAAAGCCTGCGCGCAGTGACCTTGGGCTATTGGCCATCACATCCGCCGGTGTGGTTTTCGGTTTTCCGCTGCTCACCACATGGGCCATCCGATACCTGCCTTCCGCTCATGGTGCAGTGATCACCGGCTTGCTGCCACTCGTGACGGCGCTGTTTG
>CAYSMM010000054.1:0-10312 GCA_964432095.1 uncultured Burkholderiaceae bacterium
AAAGTGTTGCTGGCTGCACGCGCCAAGGTCACAGCCGGGTTGGCAAACGAGGTGGACGCAGTGAACCAGTAAGCGGCGGTGATGTACGCCGCAATCAGGTAGGGCAACGCCTTGAGCTTGAGCCGCACACAGGACAAGATGACGAATAGCAAGCCGAAGGTAGCGATGAATTCACTCCACCATTGGCTCATCCCGGTGCGCACCTTCACAGACGCGCTGAACAACGGCTCACCGAACATCAGGTGTGCCGCAGCCACGCCCGCAAAGGCAGCTGCAATCTGCACCAGTACGTAGGGCAGTGCGTCGCGCCACGGCAGCTCGCCCTTGAGCGCCATCACCAGGCTCACGGCCGGGTTGAAGTGCGCGCCACTCAGCGGGCCGAGCAGGCTGATGAGTACGGCCAGGCCGCAGCCCGTGTCCAAGCTGTTGGCCAGCAGCGCAATAGCTGTGTTATCCGCGGCCAGGCGCTCACCCATGATGCCCGAGCCAATGACGATCATCAGCAAGAATGCAGTGCCCAGCGCCTCGGCCATCAGGCGGCGCGGCAAATCAGGTGTTGTCGTCATGCCGAGTTGACCGTGATTGCTTCTTGCCGATTTCTTTCATTTCGCTGTGCAGCGTCATTGCGTCTAGCTGCTCGATCGGCAAAGCAAGCATCAGCTCGATGCGGAGCCTGAGAATGCTGGCTACCTGATTGAACGCACGCATCTTTTGCTCGTCGGTGCCTTCAACGGCAGCCGGGTCTTCGACACCCCAGTGTGCGCTGATCGGCTGGCCGGGCCATACCGGGCACACCTCACCGGCAGCGTTGTCGCACACTGTCAGCACGAAGTCCATCACTGGCGCACCCGGCGCGGCGAATTCGTGCCAACTCTTACTACGCGGGTCATGCGTGGGAGTACCCATCATGCGCAGAGTCTGGATCGCAAACGGGTTGACCTTGCCCGTGGGCATACTGCCGGCCGAGTAAGCCTTGAACCTGCCGCGCCCCAAATGATTGAGCAATGACTCCGCCATGATGGAGCGAGCCGAGTTACCGGTGCACAAGAAGAGTACGTTGCTGATTTTTTTCTCACTCATCTTGTTTTCTCCAAAGGTTGAATTTCCTTAGCCGCAGCAGGCAGCGTTGGCTTTTGACTTGACGGGAATCATCGCCGACACCGCCACGGCCTGCGCGGCGGGCGTGCAGCAGGCCGCGTTGCCGCCCACCTTGGCTGTGTCTGCCCCGCTATAGGTGGTGGCGCTGCCGTAAGTGAAGAAGGTTTCCCACGGCAGCCCTTGCGGGTCGTGCACCCAGCCTTTGTCGCTTTGCGCGTAGCAGCAGGTGGTGCCCTCTTCCGGCATGACGGCCACTTCGGCATCCTTGAGCTGTGCGCCCAGCGCGTCAAGCTCTTCGCGGCTGTCCACCTGCAAGCCCAGATGCTCCACGCCGTATTGCGTCTCGCCAGCGACGGCCTCACCGCGGTGGCTAATGGCAAAGTTCAGACGTGGGTCTTCAAGCATCCACTTGGCGTAGTCGTGTTTGTGCACTGAGGGCTCTGTGCCGAAAAGCGTGGAATAAAAACGAATACTTTGCTCGATATCTTTGACAGTCACATGAACATGAAAGCGTTTCATCATGGGCTCCTGAATGAGTTTGAAGGGTTAAATCACCGCGCTGCTTTTGAGCGTGAGCAAGAGGGTGATGACGAAGCTTGACTAAAACCAGTGCTTGCGCGCGCGTCCTCAGGCCTGAGCATGCACGCGCCAGGCGTGGCTTCGCATCCCGCACCGTCTTGCGCACAGCAGTTTTCGGTAAGGAATTGCAGCAGCTCGGTCATACGGGCGAAGTTGGCCGAGTAGAAAATGAACCGCCCGTCATGCCGCGGCGAGATCAGCCCGGCATGTGTCAGCTCTTTCAGATGAAACGACAGCGTGGCGGGTGCCGTGCCCAGCGCCTCGCCGATTTCACCCACGGCCATGCCGGTTGGTCCGGCCTGCACCAGCAGCCGGAACACAGACAGGCGGGTTTCCTGCGCCAGCGCAGCGAGAGACGAAACAGCGTTTTGCATTTCCATATTTCTATATTAATAGAATTATAGAATTCGTCAAGCGGTTTTATGAGTCGCAAAATAGCTCTATATACTTATTGCTGTATATAGCCTTATCTAAAAATCAATGAATCAGTATCGGCTGCACACTCATAACAGTATCTGATTTAATGCGCAAGTGATGCCCTGTCCATGACATGCAAACAGTGCATAAGGTCATGAAAGCGCGCAGCAGACCAGTGCTGTCTGAGAAAATTGTTTTCTTGGCCACAAGCCACCCACCCGGCCCGGGTTACAAGCGCGGCGCCGGTAACACAACACCGACTGAGGAGCTGCACCATGAGTGCGACCGTCTTCCATCAAGATCACCCCGACTTTGACTTTCACGAGCAAGTGGTGCTCGTCAGCGACCGTGCGTCCGGACTTCAGGCCATCATCGCCGTGCACGACACCACCCTGGGCCCGGCACTGGGCGGCTGCCGTATGTGGCCCTATGCCAGCACCAACGATGCGCTCACCGACGTGCTTCGCCTGTCCCGCGGCATGACGTACAAGGCCGCAGTGGCCGGGTTGCCGCTAGGCGGCGGTAAGAGTGTGGTGATTGGCGATGCGAGCAAGCACAAAACACCCGCGGTGCTGCGCGCGCTGGGACGCGCCATCGACCAGCTCGGCGGCCGCTACATCACGGCTGAAGACGTGGGTACCTCGCCCGAAGACATGAACTACGTGCGCGAAGGCACAAAGCACGTGGCCGGCATTGCGCCCGAACTTGGCGGACTGGGCGACCCGAGCCCGATGACGGCGCTGGGCACCTTCGTGGGCATTCGCGCTGCGGTGAAGCATAAGCTCGGCGCCGACAGCGTGAAGGGCCTCACGGTAGCCGTGCAGGGCCTGGGCCACGTGGGCTGGGACTTGTGCCGCCAGTTGCATGAGGCCGGCGCCAAACTCATCGTCAGCGACATGATTGCTGCGCGACTGGACGAAGCTGCGCGGCTGTTCGGCGCGCAAGTGGTGGCGCTCGATGCCATCTACGGCGTGCAGTGCGACGTGTTTGCCCCGTGCGCGCTTGGCGCCATTGTCAACCCGCAGACGCTGCCGCAACTCAAGGCCCGCATCATCGCAGGCGCATCCAACAACCAGCTGGCCACCGCCGCCATGGGCGACTCGCTGCATGCGCAAGGCGTGCTGTATGCGCCCGACTACGTGATCAACGCGGGCGGACTCATCAAGGTGTGTGGCGAGTACTACAAGTCCGACGCGTCGCTGGTTGAGCGTGACGTGCGCCGCATCGAGCACACGTTGCTGGAGCTGTTCGCAAGGGCCTCGGCCGCAGGCGAGCCCACTCATCTTGCAGCCGACCGCATGGCGCAAGCGCGCGTTGCCGCCGGCAAGCAAACGCTGAGGCAAGCTGCCTGATCGCTGCACAACATGCGCTAGAGGGGTGGCTTAACGGCCACCCGCCATATCGTTGCCCATTGACGATCAGAACCCATGAAATTGTCACAACCGCCCAGATTGGCCTTGCTTTTTCCCCACACATGGCCGCTGGCGTAGCATTTCTTGCTACCAAGTGCTCGCTCTTCTGGATGCAAAGATTACAATTTGTTCGCTTTATGAATTGAGCTTTCCTTGAGCACAGAAATGTTGCAGTACACCGCCGGATGTGCCCGCCTGGCATGCATCTGTTTGGCCACGCTGTATGCTGCCAGCGTGTCGCACGCCCAAAATGCACCCGCGCCCGCGCCAGCCCCGATGCCCGCGCAGAGCCAGCCCGCTGCAAAGGTGGATGAGAAAAACATCCCCGACTGGGTGAAGCGTCAGGCCGAAAACCCGTTCAAGTTCATCATCCAACAAGAGCGTGCCAAACCGGTGCGCCCAGCTGCAACACGTGATGACCGCGACGCCGCATCGCGCGCGTCATCAGCGAGCACGCAATCCTCAACCGGCGCGGCTGCCTCCCGTCGCACCCCTTCAGCTGCGAGCACACAAGCCGCCTCGCAAACCCCTGTCGCAACGAACGCCACACCGACCAGCATCAACAGTGCCAACGAGGCCAACAATTCAAACAATACAGAGAACCCAGTGCCCACGATCGATGCGTCATTGGCTAGCGACGCAGCAACAACTGCAGTGGCAGCGCCGCCCGCCGCAGCCGCAGGCGCGGCATTGCCGACGGCGGCAACGCCCGCCAATCAGCCCGACCCGAACGAGCTCATCCCGATTGAGCAGCAAGAGCCGCAGATCACGCGAGACATCCTGCAGCAAGGCGTGCGTAGCGGCGTGGTGACGGTGCGCTTTACGGTGGGCACCGACGGCAAAGTGTCCGAGGCTAACGTCGTGCGCAGCACCGACCGCGTGTTCAACCGCAGCTCACTCAATGCCGTGCGCCAGTGGAAGTTTGCGCCGGTTGCCGAGCCGCAATCGGCGACGGTGGAAATCGTATTCAAGCTGGAAGGTTGAGCTGCTACGGCTTCTCCAGCGCTACTACCTGCACAATCCAACTAATACTCACTGATCTATAGTAACCTTGCTGCTTTAATTTAAACCAGTAAAAGCATATTACTCATTTAAGTATTACACAATCAAAGCGTACGTCGAGCACGGCCTAGTCACCCACATTCAGGTCATGCGACTTGAGCCCTGCGGCTTCAATCTGTTATCGGCACAGCCACGCAGCGCATGACCCAGCGTTTGAGAATTTCGGCTTTGACCTTCATTCCTTGATCTTCGCCAGCACGAAGCTGGAGCGCACATCTTCCACCGTCGGGTGGCGCAGCAAGTACTCCATGACGAAACGGCTGTAGTGCTGCATATCCCGCACTTGCACGCGCAGCAGGTAGTCCATCTCCCCCGTGAGCGCGAAGCACTCGATCACCTCGGGCCAGGTTTGCACCGCGGCCTTGAACTGCTCCATCGGCGTGGTCTTGTGCTGCTGGTTGTGCTTTTCCAGCCGCACGCTCAGGTAAGCGGTGAGCGCAAGACCGAGCTTCTCGGCGTCCACAATCGCTGCGTAGCGCTTGATGACACCCGCGTCCTCGAGCCTGCGCACGCGGCGCAGCACGGCCGAGGCCGACAGGTTCACAACCTGCGCCAGAGCGTCGTAGGTGGCGCGACCATCGCGCTGCAAAGCTGCTAGCAGGCGATGATCCAGCGCATCAAATATGAGAGTTTCTGCCATTTCGCGCAATTTTACTGCGCAACGGCCCACGCTTGCGCCTCATTCTGACAAGACTTTGATATCCGGCTGATCTACAGTTATGAGTTGACTGCGCAGCCGCCATCTCGTGGCTGCGAGCCGGGTGCCTGATTTTTTACCGCTCACACGCTGACCGATCACGATCACGGAGACACATATGCAATTCACACCTTGGGATAATCCTATGGGCACAGACGGCTTTGAGTTCATCGAGTACGCCGCGCCCGACCCTCAGGCACTGGGCAAGCTGTTCGAGAGTCTAGGCTTCACCGCGATTGCCAGGCACCGTACCAAGAATGTGACGCTGTACCGCCAGGGCGAGATCAACTTCATCATCAACGCCGAGCCCAACTCGTTTGCGCAGCGCTTCGCCCGCCTGCATGGGCCCAGCGTGTGCGCCATGGCGCTGCGCGTACAGGACGCCGGCAAGGCCTACGCGCGCGCGCTGGAGCTGGGGGCATGGGGATTTGACAACCAGACCGGGCCGATGGAGCTGAACATACCGGCCATCAAGGGCATTGGAGATTCGCTGATTTACTTCGTCGATCGTTGGCAAGGCAAAGGCGGTGCAGCAGCTGGCACCATTGGCAACATCAGCATTTACGATGTGGACTTCGTGGCAATCGACGGAGCTCAGACGCAGCCAGTGGGTAATGGGTTGACATATATCGACCACCTCACGCACAACGTGCACCGCGGCCGGATGAAGGAATGGGCCGAGTTTTACGAGCGGCTGTTCAACTTCAAGGAGGTGCGCTACTTCGATATCGAGGGCAAGCTCACTGGACTAAAGAGCAAGGCAATGACCAGCCCATGCGGCAAGATCCGCATCCCCATCAACGAATCGAGTGACGATAAATCGCAGATTGCCGAGTATCTGGACCTGTACCACGGGGAGGGCATACAGCACATCGCGCTGGGTACAAACGACATTTACACCACCGTGAGCAGCCTCAAGCAGCGCGGCGTGGTGTTTCAAGACACTATCGAGACGTATTACGAACTCGTCGACAAGCGCCTGCCTAATCACGGCGAGAACTTAGGCGAGCTCAAGCGTCTACGTATTCTGATTGACGGAGCCACGCATCAAGGCGCTCCCAACGAACTGCTGCTGCAAATCTTTACGCAAACCGTGATCGGCCCGATCTTCTTCGAGATCATTCAGCGCAAGGGCGATCAGGGCTTTGGCGAGGGCAACTTCCGTGCGCTGTTCGAGAGTATCGAGCTCGATCAGATCAAACGCGGCGTCCTCAAGGACGAAAGCAGTAAAACTCCCGCTTGAGTGCCGCATGACTGCGAACCCGCCCACAGCGTTTGCGCCCATTGAAACCGCAAGGCTGCGGCTGGAGCTGGCTGCGCCCGAGCATGCCCAGGCGCTTGCCGCCTTCATGCGGGCCAACGACGCGCACTTTGCGCGCTGGGATCCACCACGCCCCGCAGGCTTTCACACGGTTGAGTATTGGCATACGCAAGGTGAAAGGTCGATTGCGGAGTACAGCGCCGGCAGCGCGGCGCGGTTAGTGATGTCAAGCCGCTACGACGGCGCGCTGGTGGGCCGCATCAACCTTACGCAGATTTTTCGCGGGCCGTTTCAAAGCTGTGCACTCGGCTATCAAATCGACGAGACCCATCAGGGCCGCGGGCTGATGACCGAGGGCTTGAATGCGGCCATCACATTTGCGTTTGCAAAGCTCAAGCTGCACCGACTTCAGGCGGCCTATATCACCACCAACGAGCGTAGCGCGCGGCTGCTGGAGCGCCTGGGCTTTGCCAAGCTGGGAATTGCAGACGATTATTTGTTCATCGACGGTGCGTGGCGCGACCATGTCATCACCGCGCTCATCAACAAAGATTTTGACGAAGCCTGGCTGCAACAACCGTAGCCAGGCGATAACGGCGAGAGACCCTATGGCGATTCAACCCGTCACCTATGGCCAAAGCGAGCGGCCGCCGCGCGGCGACTACAGCGTTGCGCGTGACGACTACACTTGCGACCAGCCAATGCACGCCTACAGCGCATCGGACCACGACCGCTGGCGCCGGCTGTATGAAGACCGCGTCAAGGGTCTGCCCGGTTTGGCCTGCGACGAATACCTCGATGCACTGAATGCGCTCAACGCTGGCGACGGTGTGCCTTCGCTGGAGCGCGCAAGCGAGCCGCTGTACAAGACCACACAATGGCAGCTGGTAGCCGTGCCGGGCCTGATCCCCGAAAACGCATTTTTTGCCCTGCTGGCCGAGCGCAAGTTTCCGGTGACGTGGTGGCTGCGCGAAGAGTCCGAGTTCAACTACATCGTCGAGCCCGACGTGTTTCATGATTTCTTCGGCCACGTGCCGCTACTCTTTAACCCGGTGTTTGCCGACTATATGCAAGCCTACGGCAAAGGCGGGTTGAAAGCCGAGCGACTGCATGCGCTGCATCACCTGGCACGCCTGTATTGGTACACAGTCGAGTTCGGCCTCATCAACACGCAAGGGGGTCTGCGCATTTATGGCGCGGGCATTCTCTCCAGCGGCAGCGAGCCGCGCTACTCGCTGTACAGCCCCAAGCCCAAGCGCGTGGCGTTTGATCTGCTGCGCGTGATGCGCAGCCTCTACAAGATCGACGACTTTCAGGCCACGTATTTCGTGATCGATAGCTTTGAGCAACTGATGCGCGAAACCGCACCCGATTTCACGCCCTACTACGCGCAAATGCACGGCCTGCCCGATATCGCGGCAGGCACGGTGCTTGAAGGCGAGCGCGTTTCTGCCCCCCTGGCCGCGTAGGCGGCTGGGCTGCACCGTTCGTTGATTGTTTGCATACTGCTTACTCTATATAGTACTTGCCACCTATTTATTAAGCAGTAATGCCTATACACTAGCATTAGTATATGCATCAACATGGTGCATAGCCCGCGTTGTGGGCTGTCATGCTCATCCTGTAATATCTTGGCTTCGACAACTACGTAGATTCGTCAAACCGGCGTGCGGTTGAAGTTGAGCGCACAATTGGGGTAAGACGTTTCTACCGCAATGGACTTTCTGATTATTTTGCTGTTGATTGCGATCAACGGTTTGCTGGCGATGAGCGAGATGGCCATCGTCAGTTCACGAAAAACCAGGCTGCAGCAACTGGCCGACGAGGGCAACTCGGGTGCCGGACTTGCGCTCAGGCTCGCGCAGGAACCGGGACACTTTCTTTCAACCATACAAGTTGGCATCACTGCGATTGCGATTCTCTCCGGCGCGTTCGGCGAGGCCGCGCTGTCCAAGCAGTTTGCGGTGTGGTTGCAGCAGTTTGCGTGGATGGCGCCGTATCACGAGGAGGTCGCACTGGCCATCGTGGTAACACTCATCACGTTCTTATCTGTCGTGTTTGGCGAGCTGGTGCCCAAGAGGGTGGCGCTGTCGGCGCCCGAGACCATCGCCACCTTCGCCGCACCGGCGTTGTCGCTCATCTCGGCCGTGTTCGGCCCCTTCGTCAAACTGTTCAGCCTGTCCAGCGAAGGTGTACTCAAGGTTTTCGGTGTCAAGCACACCGCCGATGCACCCGTGAGTGAAGAAGAAATCAAGGTGATGATTCAGCAAGGCGCCGAGCAAGGTGAGCTAGAGCAGACCGAAGAGCAACTCGTGCGTAACGTGTTCCGCCTCGACGATTTACGCGTCGCGGCCATCATGACGCACCGTGTAGATATTTTCTTTCTCGACGTGAACTCGCCCGAGGATGAGTTGCGACGCCTGATTGCCGAAAGCCCGTTTTCGCGCATCCCGGTGTGCGATGGCGGCACCGACAAAATCATCGGCGTAGTCAATGCCAAGGATTTGCTGGCCAAGGCACTGGCCGGCGAGAAGATGGAGCTCGTCGCTGCGGCCACTAAGCCAATCTTTGTGCCCGGCACGATTACCGCCATGCAGCTGCTGGAAAACTTTCAAGGTAGCAAAACCGATGTGGCCTTCGTGATCGACGAATACGGCGAGGTGCAAGGCTTAGCCACCCTGGCCGACGTGATGCAGGCCATCGTGGGTGACGTGGCGGTGAACAACCCCAAGCAGGAGAACATGGCTGTGCAGCGCGACGATGGCTCCTGGCTGGTGGACGGTGCGTTACCGCTGGAGCAACTGGAAGAGCTGCTGGAGTTCGACCGCGACTTGCACGATGACGAGGACCACTATCACACCGTCGCCGGCTTCGTGATGACCAAGCTCGGCCGCGTACCACAACCGACCGACGTGCTGGAGTGGCACGAGTTGAAGTTCGAAGTGATGGACATGGACCGCAATCGCGTGGACAAGGTACTGGTGTCCCGCATCGAGAAGCACGAAGAGATCGACGCCACGATGGCTGACTAAGGAAACGCCGATTCTGCGGCTGCGCGGTCTTGCCCCGTAGGCCGAACGTCGCGAAGCTTGAATCGCAGCCGTTGCACGTCTGGCTGCGCGGCTGCTGTAGCATCTTTAGCTAGCATCACACCCCTGCGCGCATACAGCCCATTCAAGCGATGGGAATTGTTCGGGACCGCAAGAATAGGAATGAACGATAGTCAACAGGCGCGCGCATATTCGCGCTATCGGCGAGTGTTCTGATTAGTGCGATTGCTCATCGAGGATTGCTTGCCGCACCGGGACAGCAAAAGCGAGATGCATATGCCCGTAGCCGGACACGTGGCGATTTTCTGCGCCTTCTAGCATGGCGCTTTCAAACGGAGCGACGATGTTGTCCGCGTTGCTGTAAAAGCAAATGAACCGCGCACGGTCCTGCGTACTCAGCCGCTGCGCATTCGACTGCTGCCAATCACTGTTCTGCTGCATTTGCCGCGCATTGGTACCATGGCCAAACCGCGCATGAAATGTGCCATGGTGTGGGGTACCGATGGTGATGCAGCGCTCAACCGCTGAGCTGCCGTAGGCCGCAACATAAGCGCGGATGGCGAGGCCGCCCATACTGTGACCCACGACGAGTGGCCTAACTCCGGTGGCGCGGCGCAAGCGTTCAACGGCAAGATGCACCGGCAGTGCATAGTGGTCTATGCTGCCAAACGCAGGCTCAAGCGTAATGGCAACCACCGGCACCCCACTGGCCTGCAATTGCCGCATATAGCCCATC
>CAYSMM010000055.1:0-10272 GCA_964432095.1 uncultured Burkholderiaceae bacterium
GACCGGCGACGGCAACTTCGCGCTGCCCGGCACGCTCACGCTGCCGCCCGCGGGCACACCGGTGCATGGTGCTGTGGTGCTGGTGCACGGCAGCGGGCCCAACGACCGCGACGGCACCGTCGGCTTCAACACGCCGCTCAAAGACCTGGCGCACGGCCTGGCCATGCGGGGCTTTGCTGCCTTGCGCTATGAAAAGCGCACACGTGTATGGGGCCTGCGCATGCAAGTGGCCGGGCAGATTGGCTTGCACAGTGAGACGATTGACGATGCCGTTGCGGCCGCATTGCTGGCCGCGCGCCAGCCCGAATTGACCAGCAAGCCCGTGTTCGTGGCCGGGCACAGCCAGGGCGCTATGGCCGCCCCCGCTATTGCCCGCATGCTGCGTGAGCGCGGCGCGCCGCCTGCAGGCATCGTGATGCTGGCCCCAGCAACGTCGCCGCTGCACGATGTGGCGCTGATGCAGTTACGCCTGCTGCTGCCGCAGCAACTGCCCACCCGGCAGCAGGCTGACGCGCAACTGGCCGAGCATGAAAGGCAGCACGCACGCACCACGGCGGCGGCGCTGCGCGGCGAGAAGGTCGATGGCCCGCTGCTGCTGGGCGCACCGCTGGCCTGGTGGCGCGATCTCCTCGCGCTCAAACCGGCACAAGAGGCGCAGGCACTCAAGCTGCCGGTGCTGGCAGTGTTCGGCGGGCGCGACTATCAAGTACCCCCCGCTACCGAGATGCCCGCCATGCAAGCCGCCGCGCGGGCCGAGCCGCTCGTCACCGTGCGCCATTACGCCGAACTCAACCACTTGCTGATGCCGGGGCGCGGCCCGGGCGTGCCGCCCGGCCCGCAGGACTATGCCGCGCCCAGCAAAGTGCCTGCGAATCTGCTGGATGACCTGGCCGCCTGGATGCGCAGCGCGGCACGTTAGAATAACTAATACTCATTACTGTATTATGCTGTTACTGCTTTAGATATATCCAGTAACTGGTGTTTACTCACTTGAGTATTTGCATCTGCAAGCCACGCAACAGCAATGCCTTCGCGCGCTATGAAAAGTCGCGGCCATTCATCGCATCAGCCTGCCGCTGCTGAAACTCCTTGAGCGTGTCGATGCCGCGCAACTGCAGCACGGTGTTGCGCACGGCAGCCTCGGTCAGCACCGCCAGGTTGCGGCCTGCCCCCACGGGAATGATGACCTTGCGCACCGCAATGCCCAGCACCTCTTGCGTGAGCGTTTCCAGCGGTAAGCGGTCGTAGTTGTCCATGTCGGTGCGGCGCACGAGGTGCACGATGAGCTTGAGCCGCATTTTGCGGCGCACCGCCGTCTCGCCAAAAATCATTTTGATATCCAGCAGGCCGATGCCGCGCAGCTCCAGCAGGTTGCGCAGCAGTGGCGGGCAGCGCCCCTCGATGGTGTTTTGCGAGATTTTGGCAAAGTCCACCGCATCGTCGGCCACCAGCCCGTGGCCACGCGAAATCAACTCCAGGCCCAGCTCGCTTTTACCCAGCCCCGAATCGCCCGTGATGAGTACACCCATACCGAGAATGTCGAGAAACACGCCATGCAGGGTGATATGCTCAGCTAGGCTTTTACTCAGAAAGCTGCGCAGTACGTCGATGACGTGCGCAGCCGGCTCTGCAGTGGCAAACAGTGGAATGACGGCGCGCTCGCACAGCGCGAGCAACTCGTCGGGCGGCTGAACGCCGTCGGCCACGACCAGCGCCGGCGGCTCCAACGGCACCAGTCGCGCCAGTTGCTCCTCGCGGCCACGCGCGTCCAGCGCAGCAAAGTACGACACCTCGCGCCGCCCCAGCACCTGTACCCGCAAGGGGTGGATGAAATTCAGATAACCCACCAGGTCGGCGCCCGCGTCTGCATTGTCTATGGCAGCCTGCGCCAGCTTACGGCCGGCGCCCTCGGGCGCTGCCATCCATTGCCACTTGAGGGCGGTGCGATTCGCCTCGAACAGGCTGTCGGCAGTGATCTGCGGGGCTTGCGATTGCGGGCTCATGCTGCAAGCATAACGCGACTGCCGCGCAGGCCGCGACGGGATGGAACTTTCTAGGCCCGTCGCGGTAATTCGTTACATATAAACAGAAATAGCCGCTGAAAACCGGCTGTCAACGCAGGTAACCATTGAATAGTAAGCAGACGGATCAACAACTGGCAGAGCAGATTGGGCACGGCAGCCGTGACGCGCTCGCGCTTGCCTATGAGCGGGAAAGCCGCAGGGTGTATCAATACGTGCTGGCCATGACGCACAACTCAGAGCTTGCTGCCGACGTGCTGCAAGACACTTTTTTGAGCTTTGCCGCCAAGCCGCAAGGCTACGATGCCTCGCGTGGGCCGCTGCAGGGCTATTTGCTCGGTATCGCGCGGCACCAGGTGATGGCGGCCTGGACGCGTGAGGGCAGGCATACCTCGCTGGACGCGAGCGCAGACAACGGCGATGCAGCGATGCACATGGCTGACGAGGTGCAGGACGACACCGACCCCGGCGAGATTCTCGTACAGCGGCAAAGCGGCGACGCCTTGATGGCAGCCATTGCCAAGCTGCCGCCCCCGTTTCGTGAGGCACTGATTCTGGTCGAACTGCAAGAGCGCTCATACGTGGAGGCTGCGCAGATTGCAGGTATCGAGCTGAACACGCTGCGCACGCGGTTACACCGCGCCAAGCACAAGCTCGCGCAAATGCTGAGGCCCGCGACAACCGCAGGCGCACGCGAGGCGCAAGCCACCCTGCAGCAAATGGAATAGTGCCATGACGACGATGAAGACCCCCCCGCCGCAAAGCCTCGACCAGGCGCTGGCTCAGGCGGCTGAGCACTTACAGCAGCAGCTGCCGCCTCAGGCCGTGGCCGAGCGGGTGCTGATGCAAGATCAATATGCATTGAACACGGCGCTGGCGCAAGCCCGCGAGCAGTTGAGCGCAGCCGAGCCGCCGGCTTATGTGCAGGCGCAGTTGCTGGCTGCGTTTGAGCGCGACAAAGCGGATCGTGCCCATCGTGCTCATCGTGATGAGCGTGCAGCCTCACTCGTGCACAGTGGCAGCACGGCAATCGCCACGGGCGGCGGGCGCGGATGGTTTGCCGGCGCGACGCTTGGCCGCCTGGGCAGCGCTATCACGCTGCGGGCCACAAGCATCGCTGGCGGCGCAGCCGCCACGGTGGCTTTGCTGCTCATCACGCTGTGGCTGGTGCTGCCGACGGGAGGCACAGGCATGGGTACGGAAGGCAGCGACGCCATGGCGCAAGCCACTGAGCAGGCCGCTGTGTCCACGCCGTTCATGCCGCTGGTCAGTACAGACCGTATGGCCTCTGAAGTTAAC
The DNA here is from genome assembly GCA_964432095.1 of uncultured Burkholderiaceae bacterium. Taxonomy (GTDB): domain Bacteria; phylum Pseudomonadota; class Gammaproteobacteria; order Burkholderiales; family Burkholderiaceae_C; genus CAYSMM01. The sequence goes on from CAYSMM010000055.1 coordinate 3,321, forward strand.
GGCTGGGTGATGACCACCGAGCTGCCGCGCACCGCACTCGCGGGCCTGGGCTTACCTTATGACCCCTCGCGCGCTGCCGAGACCGTGCGCACCGAGTTGTTGCTCAGCAGTGCGGGCGAGGTACTGGCCGTACGGCTGATGAATTGAACCTGAAGCTTGATTATTTGCCGAGATGAAGTCATGAATACTTCTTTGATTGCCTCCAACATGCGTCCCTCCGCCTTGGCCGTCGCTGCGGTTGTCGCTGCCACCACCACGGCAGGGTCAGCGCAAACCCATGCCCAGGAACCTGATGTCGTGATGCTGGCGCAAGCGATGGTGGGCCTGCCCGAGTTGCCGGTCGTGACGCCGCTGATCTCTCCAGCCGCAGGCGATGTGCTGGCGTTTGCTGCTGCCGAGATGGGCGGCACCAAAGTGGTGAAGGGTGCGCCGTACTGTGCTGACGCGGTGAACGAGTTCACTCACATGCTAGCCGACGGCACGCGCATCAGCCGTAAAACGACCAGCCGGCATTGCCGCGACAGCGAGGGGCGCACGCGCCAAGAAATGACGCGCAGCACGCCGCAAGGCCCTGTGACACGTGCGTTCATTCACGACCCCGTCGCCGGTCAAATGTGGCTGCTCAACCCCGAGAATAAATCGGCTACGCGCTTGCCCATCAGCAGCATGACGACGCGCCTATCAGGCATGGCGCCGCCCAACCCCGAAGACGCAAAGGGCTGGCAGGACTATGTCAAGCGCATGCGCGAGTGGGCACGTGGCATAACCCGCCGCCCGCAGTCTGGCGAAGGCGAAGGTGCGGCGGCCATGCCCCAGAGCAGCCGCAGCAGCAGCGATCAGCCGCGCATCGAGCCCGTCATCATCAGTGAGGTACAAAAAAGCGCAGGCTCCGCAAACGAGGCAGGCCGCGTAGAGCGCCGCGTCGAAGTGCTGCGCATGGGCGACAGCGCCGTGTGGGGTATGCAAAGCGCACCCGGCGTGCCGCCCTTTGGCGTGGGTGGCATGCAACGCCCCTTAGGCCCCGGTACCGTCACCAGCCTCGGCAGCAAAGAGATCGAGGGTGTGCGCGCAGACGGCACGCGCACCACGTGGACGATAGAAGCGGGCAAGATCGGCAACGACAAGCCCATCAGCATTATCCGGGAAGACTGGAAATCGCCCGAGTTGATGGTGACGCTGCAAAGCCGCTATGTAGACCCGCGCAGCGGCGAGCAAAGCTATAAGCTCAGCGGCATCAGCCGCGCCAACCCCAGCGCCGAGCTGTTCAAGCCACCGGCCGACTTTGCCGTGCGCGAGACGCCGCGACGCATGGCGCCTGTGCCACCCCTGCCCACTATGCCCGCACCACCTGCTGCGCCACAGACAGCCCCGGTTACACCCTCAAAGGGCTGAAAAGATGGATCGATACTGCCATTTGTATATAGCTCTTTATGCGCTATAGAATACCAGAAACGGGTATATAGACATAAGAGTATCAATGAAATAGCGCCTCATGTGAGGCGCTCATCATTATCAGCAATTCGGCATCAGGCAGCGGGGCGCATCGGCTCCCACGCCTGCACGATGGCGTGCAGAGCCTCGCCGGTGGCGGCTTGCAGCATGGCCTGGCGAAGGGTGGCGTCAGACAGCAGCTCTGCAATCTCCGACAGGATCTCGAGGTGACGCTGATTGGCGTTTTCGGGTACTAGCAAAAAGATGAGCAGCGACACCGGCGCGTCGTCCGGTGCGTCAAAGGCCACCGGCTCGGACACGCGCAAAATTGCGGCGATGGGGTTCTTCAATCCCTTGATGCGCCCGTGCGGGATGGCCACACCGTGCCCAAGGCCCGTGGAGCCCAGACGCTCACGCGCAAACAGGTTGTCGGTCACGGTGGAGCGGGCAATGCCTTGGTTGTTCTCGAACAGCAGTCCGGCCTGCTCGAAAGCGCGCTTTTTACTGGTAACCTGTATGTCGACCAGTACGTTGGCCGTAGGCAGGATTTGGGCGAGACGGTTCATGGTCTAAGGGCGATGTGGCTTGGATGCTGCAACGCACAAGGAAAAGATTATAGGCATTTGAATGCTTAGGGGGCCGTTAAGTTGACTAGATGCATCCATCTAACCACAGCGTTGATGCAAGGCCTGTGAGTTTGTTAGCACGCGCGCGCAACACGCCCTACGCTCCAGCAAAGGGCCCAGCACACAGAGCAAGCAAGCCATGCTCATTCATACGAAAAAGCAGGACACGGGGTTAAGACAAAGACGTGTGAGGGGCAAAGTCTGGGATGGGGTGAGGTGCAACCGGGTGAGGGCTCGACCCTCGCTGCCCGGTTGCGTGCCTGCTTTGTGGCAGGCCATGAGCGCCTCATCAGATGAGGCGATTTCAGTCATTCCAACCATCCGTGGCTGTGGAGGTGGCTTAACAGCCGCACCACGCCCCTCGCAGAATACCTATGCGTTGAGCACCCGCTTCGCTGGGGAATGATGTTCTTGCATGATACGTTTGTGCTTGATGACCTGCCGGTCAAGCTTGTCGACCAACTCGTCGATCGCGGCATACAAATCCTCATGTGCACACTCAGCAAAAATGTCCTTTCCTTTCACGTGGAGGTTCACCTCGGCCTTCTGCCTTCGCTCCTTCTCCTTCAACTTCTCTACGGTTAGCAAGACATTGACATCGATCACCTGGTCAAAATGCCGTATCACTCGGTCTAGTTTGCTGGTCACGTAAGTTCTTAGCGACGGAGTGACCTCCAGGTGATGCCCGCTAATCGTCAAGTTCATGCGTCCTCCTTTCAATAGTCGGTCATGGGGAAAAGGTGCGGAGAAAATCGGGGGAGTAGATCGCGTAATGTGACTGCGTGATGACTTAAAGCCAGACTACGCCTGTCGCAATGCCTTTGCAAGCAGTTTTGCCTGCGAGAAGCGAAAGAAATTTGCGGCCTGTGCGCATCTGTCAGCTTGACTTGCGGGCGGCGCTTGGCGGCTAAGGAGAAGCCGGAAGTAGCCGCTAACTTTTAACAGCCAATGGGCTTGGCGTGCGCCAAAACCCCTGTTGCTGTGGCAGCGCCCAGCGTTGACTTACTGGGCTTCGTTGCGGGTATGCACCTGCAACCGTGAGGCAACGACAAGGCTGACCAGCCCAAAAGCCACAGCAACGTAGCCAGCCACAGGGTAGTGCAGCACCGCGCCGGCTGCGTCGCGCGCGATCACCGCACCACCCAGCCACGTGGCTGCGCCTTGCGCAAACGACTGTACCGCGCCATTGATGGACATGAATGTGCCGCGCAATGCCGGCTGGGCAGCCGAGGTGATGATGGCCAGCCCCGGCGTGAACCGCCCTGAAACGAACACGAAGAACAGGGTGCTGACAAAAAGAACCATCCATATCGGCGCCTTTGCCATGCCAACCCACTGCATAACCAGGGCAAAGTGCGTGAGCAACACAACCGGAACCAGCGCGGTAATCGCCAGCAGCCTGTACACGAGCACCTTGCCGTGCCGGTCGGCGAAGCGGCCAAACCATCTTGCGGTGAAGAAGGTTGCAAACCCGCCAGACAAGTAGATCAATGGGATCTCACTGAGCGGGATGCGGGCGTTGTGATGCAGGTAAATGGTGATGTAGGGGATCACCGTGAATGCGCCAAACACCATGCATACCATCAGCGCATACGCACGCAAGTGATTCGTGTCGCCCAGTACGGTTGCGATTCGGCCCCATGTGCTGTCGCGCGTTTCATCACCCGGCCTGGCTGCGTTCGGTGATTGCTGGGCCGGCCGCAGCAGGTGCATGTCCACCCGTGGAAGGCTCCTCGAAGCCAGCACAGCAAGCAACAAGGCCAGTGCACCAATCATAAAAAACGGTGCACGCCAGCCCCAGGCCGTAGCCATCCACAACCCAGCTGGCACACCGAGAACGGTGGACACCGCAAATGCGCGCATCACGATACCGGTAGCCTCGCCGCGGCGCTGATAGGGGATCAGATCCCCAATCAAGGTGTGGGTCATGGCGCTGAGCACGCCGCCGAAGAAGCCCGCCGCAATACGCACAGCCAGTAGCGCAACAAAGCTCTGCGCAAAGCCGCATGCGATCGTCGCTAAACCAAAGCCTACATACAACACCAGCAGCAAGCGCTTGCGCTCGAAGCGATCGATGTATGTCGCAGCCAGCAGCCCTGAGATGGCAGCGCTGAAGGTGTAGGCACTCACCAGCCAGCCAAACTGCTGATCGCTGATGCCGAGCAGCCGGGTGAGTATCGGTCCGAGTGGCATCATGATCATGAAATCAAGAATATGCGTGAACTGAATGCCCGCTAGAGTGAACAGCAGCGTGCGCTCGTTGACCGGCTTAAGCGATGCGGGAGGTGAAGTAAGTGGCGATGTCATGGAAGCAGCGGCACTAACGGCCAACCATAACACCACTGCATGCACTAAGGAAACATAAAGAAAACGCCACTGGCGCCGATGTGGATTAGGCCTATCGCGGCTGCAAAAGTCATGTTCACTGTTGCCCGTCGTATCACTATCAAAGCCTTGGAACATTTAATCTTCACAAACGTTAGCCTCAGAACAACATCATCTCGTCGCTGATATCCGCCACTCATCGCATCCCGCAGGGTTGCAAGACATGCGCCGCTACACTTGCGCTGTTTAGGTCGCGCTGGTTGATCAACCTTCGCATTTCGCCATGCGCTGACCTTCGAAAGTGAACACAGCCATCATGAATAAATGGGTAAAACGGGGACTGATTGCAGCCGTAGTGCTGGGTGTCGTTGGAGTAGGCGGAATCGCGCTACGTGCCAAGGTGTCGGTACAGGAGATTGCGAAGTTCCGCACGCAAGCGATCGACCGCGGGCCGATTACACAGGTGGTGATGGCCAACGGCACGCTGCAGCCTGTGACCTCAGTCAATGTGGGCACGCAGGTGTCAGGCACGGTCGTCGAGCGACTGGCTGACTTCAATGACCGCGTGACCAAGGGGCAAGTGCTGCTGCGGCTTGACCCCTCACTAATACAGGCACGCATCCGGCAGGGTAAGGCGCAATTGGCTTCTGCACAGGCGTCATTAACGCTGGCGCGCGCCAACTACGAGCGCAACACACGGCTGCAGGGGCAAGGCTTCATCTCCGGCGCAGTGCTGGAGCAAAGCAAACGCGAGCTGGACGTTGCAGTGACGAATGTGGACGTGGCTCGTGCACAGCTCGACTCTGCCCAAACGGATTTGAACAACAGTGTGATTCGCTCGCCGATCGATGGCATCGTTATCAAGCGCAACACGGATGTGGGCCAAACGGTTGCTGCGAGCTTTCAAACGCCCGACTTGTTTCAGATCGCTCAAGACTTGAAGCAAATGCAGATTCACACCAATGTATCGGAGGCTGACGTCGGCCTAATCCGTAATGGTCAAAAGGTGCGATTTCTGGTGGACGCCTACCCCGACCGCGAATTTGAAGGCGAGGTCAAGCAGTTCCGCCTGAACCCGGCCAACACACAGGGAGTGGTGACATACAACATCATCATCGAGGTCACCAACCCGGACGAGTTACTCAAACCCGGTATGACGGCGCAAACGCGCATCGTGGTGGCCAGCAAGCCCGATGTGCTGCGCATCCCCACTGCCGCGTTGCGCTTTCGTCCGGACGAAGACGCGGCCGCGCTCAAAAAGAAGACAGAAACGAAATCCGCCGACGGCAGCAAGGTGGCAGCCTCCAGCGCGCAAACGACCGCACCCGCCACGCCCGCCGCAGAGCCTCAAGCCAATACCGACGCCGCAAGCGACGATGGCGTGCTATCGGGTATGCGTGCCGGCGCGCGCGTGTTCCGCGTGTACACCGTTGGCCCGAACAACACCCCCAAGCAGCACGATGTGACGATTGGTATTTCTAACACCCGCTTTACCGAGCTGGCATCGGGTGACCTGAAAGCAGGCGACGCTGTGATCACACGGTCGCTGGCACCAGCCAATACGAGCGGGCCCAACTGATGCTGCTTTCGCTGCAAGGTATCACCAAGAGTTACCGCACGGGTGATGTGGTCACGCCGGTGCTGCACGGCATCACGCTGGACATCGGGCGGGGTGAGTACGTGGCCATCATGGGGCAATCGGGCTCGGGCAAATCGACGCTGATGAACCTGCTCGGCCTGCTCGATAAAGCCGACGGTGGTAGCTATTTGCTCGACGGCAAGGACGTCACCTCGCTCAACGCTGCGCAGCATGCCGAGGTACGCAATCGCACCATAGGCTTTGTGTTCCAAAGTTTCAATCTGCTCAAGCGTATGAATGTGGCCGAGAACGTGGCGCTTCCACTCATCTATGCGGGGCAAAGCCGCGGCGCGGCCAAGAAGCGCGCCGAACAGTTGCTAGCGCAAGTGGGCCTGGGCGAGTTGGGCCATCGCATGCCCAATCAACTTTCGGGCGGGCAGCAGCAACGCGTGGCGATTGCGCGTGCGCTGGTGAACGAGCCACTCTTGCTGCTGGCCGATGAGCCCACGGGCAACCTGGACACCAAAACCACGGCAGAGGTTCTGGACGTACTCGACCAGCTCAACCGCAAGCAGGGGCTGACCATCATCATCGTCACGCATGAGCCCGACGTGGCGCAACACGCCAAGCGGCTGGTGCGGCTCAAAGACGGCATCGTAGTATTCGATGGCGACCCAAGGGAAGGGGCGCACGGATGAGCTTCGCGCAAGTGCTGCTGGAGGCATTTCGCTCGCTCGCGGCCAACCGCCTGCGTACGGCGCTTACGATGCTGGGCATCATCATCGGCATTGCGTCGGTGGTGTTAATGCTGGCGGTGGGTGATGCGGTTCGGTCGTTCATCGACAAGGAGCTCGCAGTGTTGGGTAGCAATCAATTAATCGTGCAGCCGGGCACCCGCACGCAAGGGGGCATACGCCGCAGGCCAGGTGAGTTACCCACACTGACAATTGACGATGTCGAGCAGATCAGCCGCCTGCCTTCCGTCAAGGGC
>CAYSMM010000056.1:0-7683 GCA_964432095.1 uncultured Burkholderiaceae bacterium
GGGCGCCACGGCGTCTCGCCCCGCTGGAGCGCCGCGAAAGCCGCCTCGGCGGCCAGGATCCCCGACTCGACGGCGTAGTGGACCCCCTTCAGAGCGGGCACGTTGACCATCCCCGCGGCGTCGCCGCACAACAAGAGCCCCGGCGCGTGCAGCCGCTTGGGCAGCGCCGACATATCGATCGCTTCACGCATTGCGATGTTGTTGTCGCCAAACTGGCAATCCAGCGGTGCCGATTTGCCGGTGCCGCGCTGGTCTATGAACACGATGTCACGCCGGGTATTGAAGCGCGAAAACAGCCCCAGGGTTTGTGGGCCAACTCCAATGGCGCTTTGCCCGGGGCCACCCGCAAACATGAAGAGCGCGTCCGGTTGTTTGTTGCGCGCCACTGCAGGCACCACGACGAAATGAACGTCAATCTTCTTCCCACCGGGCTCGGCCGGGTTGAGCGGGCGCTGGATCACGCCACACTGCACCTCATTCTTGATGCCGGCCACACGGCAGGGCTTGAGTTGCAGACTCTCAGTTTCAGCGTGGGCTCTGAATGGCACACCTGAGCTGACAGTTAATGTCAAGATGACACCGAGCCTGACAATTCGAGTCATGTTTTTTCTACCATAACTGTTAAATCCGACCGGATTGTTTCTAGTCAGGCACTGTCTTGCAACAATTATTACGACGAATCGATGGAGTTTGGGTGTGAACCCCTCACAACAGCCGATGGTTCCAACTTGCAAGCGTGGTGACAGTTTCCATGCCTCACTACCCCAAGCAAGGGATGGGCTACCCCGTAAAAAGGGAGCAATCGGCATATATGAGCCGATCATCAGCATACGCAATCGCAAATTTCTTGGGCCACGGTAAGCCATGTAAGCGACGCGTTTACAGCGGGTTACACCAAGCAGGCCCTAACATGTTTAGGGTTGCGGATATCGCCACGGAAGCTGGCACGAAGCCTGCACCGTGGACGACATAAGGGGTTAAACATGACAACAGTAAAGTTAGCTCACGGATTGATCCGTACTGCGATTTTGTCCATCGCAATCGTACTCGCCGCCTGCGGTGGTGGGGGAAGTAGCAGCGGCAGCCCGTCTGCCTCGCCGCCGCCCGGCGGCAGCACTCCCCCACCGGACAACTCGGGGCTTCCCAAGCCAACGGCTGCCGAGGCCGCGCGCTTCCTTACTCAGGCCACATTTGGCCCGAATCAGGCCAACATCGATTACCTGGTACAAAATGGCTACGGCCCGTGGCTCGATGCGCAATTTGCAGTGCCCATCAGTACATACCGGCTTTTCTTGGATCAGCGCCGCACGCAGTTGCAGGCCATGAATCCCCCGCAGGATTGGAGTCCTGGGACGTTCCTCGAAGGCTTTTGGGGCGCTGCCCTGATTGGAAATGATCATCTGCGCCAGCGCGTGGCTTTTGCGCTTTCGCAGATTTTGGTGATGTCCTACGCCAACACTACCGTGGACGACTACCCCCGCGGCATCGCGTCTTACTACGACGTGCTGCTGAACAACGCCTTCGGCAACTATCGCACGCTGTTGGAGCAGGTGTCGCTGCACCCGATGATGGGTATATACCTGTCGGCCATGCGCAATCAGAAGGAAGATCCAGCCCGCGGCCGTGTGCCCGATGAGAACTATGCGCGCGAGATCATGCAGTTGTTCTCGATCGGCCTGTACCAGCTCAATAACGACGGAACTATCAAACGCGACGCCAATGGCAAGCCGATCGAAACCTATACCCATGCTGATATTCAAGGCTTGGCCAAGGTGTTCACCGGCTGGAGCTGGGCCGGCCCAGACAAGAGCGACAACCGCTTTTTCGGCAGCAACAATCCTGTTGCGCCCGATCGCGACTGGCAGCCTATGCAAAGCTATCCGAAGTATCACTCGACCTCCGAAAAGAGCTTTCTCGGTGTGACCATACCTGCGCAAACTACGGCCAACCCCGAGGCCAGCTTGAAGATCGCGCTGGACACGATCTTCAATCATCCGAACGTGGGCCCGTTCGTCAGCCAGAACCTGATTCAACAGCTGGTGACGAGCAATCCCAGCCCGGCTTATGTGAATCGCGTGGCCAACGTGTTCAACAATAACGGGCAAGGCGTTCGCGGCGACCTGAAATCGGTGGTCAAGGCAATTCTGCTGGACCCCGAGGCGCGTGACATGAGCAAGATTACTGATCCTAATTTCGGTAAGCTGCGTGAGCCTGTGCTGCGCTTGACCGCCTGGGCTCGTGCATTCGGCGTCACGTCGCAGACCGGCAAGTTTACGATTGGTGCGCCCGAAGATCCCGCCACCGCGCTATCGCAAACGCCGATGCGCGCGCCGTCGGTGTTCAACTACTGGCGCCCGGGCTACGTACCACCGAACTCAGCCTTGGGCGAGGCAAATCTCAAGGCACCTGAAATGCAGATCACGCATGAGATCTCCGTCGTCGGCTACCTCAATTACATCCGTGGTGCAGTGCAGTCCGGCTTGGGCAATACGGTGAACAATGCCCGCGATGTGCGTGCGACTTACACCGCAGAGCTCGCGCTGGCTGACCGCTCGGATGCGTTGATTGACCGTGTCAATCTGATGCTGCTGTACGGCACGATGTCGCCGGCGCTGCGCACACAGATCAAGACGGCCGTGGATTCCATCGCGATCCCCACGACCAACCAAACCAACATCGACAACGCCAAGCGCAACCGAGTGAACATGGCTGTTTACCTCACGCTTGCATCGCCAGAGTTTCTGGCACAACGGTAAGCAAGGAGCCCAACATGAGCCATATTTCCAAAGCATCGCGCCGCGAGTTCCTCAAAGCCAGCTCTGCGCTCTCATTCCTAGGATCAGCTGGCGCACCGTTTGCCATGAATCTGGCGGCGATGAGCGCTGCCTCAGCGCAAGCTACGAACGACTACAAAGCACTCGTGTGCGTATTCATGTTTGGAGGAAATGACACCGCCAACATGGTGCTGCCCACCGACACTACGTCCTGGAACACCTACAACACTGTACGCAATCAGGCGCCAACGCCGATCAACCTGCCGCAGGTTGGCGCCAATAACGGCGTGGTCGCGATTTCGCCGCTCCATGCCGGGTTGGGCGGCGCGGCCAATGCGTCGCGCACCTTCGCACTACACCCACAGCTGGCCGTGCGCCATGCGTCGCAGTCCAACACATCCATCGCTGATCTGTTTGCCGCGCGCCGGCTGGCCATCATTGCCAACGCGGGCCCAATGATTGCCCCGATCACCAAGCAGCAGTACTCCAGCAACAGCGTGCCGCGGCCGACGAACCTGTTCTCGCACAATGACCAACAATCATCGTGGCAGGCGTTTGCACCCGAGGGCGCGCGCATCGGCTGGGGCGGGCGCATCGGCGACCGTATTCGCGCGAATAATGGCAATGCATTGCTCACCTGCATCTCGACCACGGGTAACGCCGTGTTCCTGTCAGGGCAGCAGACACTGCAATATCAAATCGGCAGTGGCGGTAACGTACAAACCGTCAACGGCAACAATCAAACGCTGTTCGGGTCGACGGCCGGCGCTGCCGCGCTGCGCGAGATCATCCGTGCAGACAACGCCAACTTGTTTGCCAAGGATCATGCAGCGGTGGTGCGCCGCTCCATGGACGCAGCAGCAACACTGCAAACTGCACTGACGGATTCAACTGCAGTGCCAGCGCCCGGAACCTATCTCAACCCCGCGAACAATCAGCAGTCCACCAACGGTCTTGCGCAGCAGTTGCAAACCGTGGCGCGGTTGATCTCGGCGCGCGACTCTGCTGGCATTGGTGCGAAGCGGCAAATCTTCTTTGTGAGCATTGGCGGCTTTGACACGCATGATGACCAATTACCCAACCATGCTCGGCTCATGGCCCAGCTCGACCATGCTTTTGCCTACTTCGACAACGTACTGTCCAATATCAACGGCGTGGACTTGCGCAGCAATGTCACCACGTTCACCGCGTCGGACTTTGGCCGTACATTCAGTAGCAACGGCGACGGTACCGACCACGGCTGGGGCGCGCATCATTTCGTAATGGGCGGCGCGGTCAAAGGGGGCGATATCTATGGCCGCTTCCCCGAGATTGGCTTAAACACGAACGACACTGTGGGCACCTCCAGTGGCAACCTGATTCCGCAGATATCGGTCGATCAAATCGGAGCCACACTGGCCAAATGGTTTGGCATCGCCGACACCGAGATGAACAGCATCTTCCCCAATCTGCAGAACTTCGGCACGCTGCGCGACTTGGGTTTCATGGCGTAGCCGCATGGGCGTCGCAAGGCGCCTGCGCCGGCAGGAAAGGGCATCTCAAGATGCCCTTTTTATTGATACGTCCATGTGTATATATGCCCAGATATTCTAGACATTACCGGCGACGGCATTATACAAACTACAGTATCTATGTGCCTATGGTCATCACTGAATGCCGGTATCCATTCATTATGGACACCCTTGAGACACACGCCTAGCCCGTTGAGCCGCTTAACCCGGGCGCGGCATGCTCATCGGCCGCCGAGCGCGCAAACTTCAAGTCCGTACCATGCTGACTTGAAACGGTCACTTTCACCCCTATAATTATATTGTTAGCACTCAGTAGCCCTGAGTGCTAATTGCTTTGCTGGCTCGCTGCAGGTGAATGTTGATCTTGCATCTGGCCGATTGTGCAGAGCAAATCCTCAATGTTAGGAAGCGCTCGCTTTCACTCAAAGCGGCTTCTCAAAGTTACCTTCAGACCAATGTGGAGTGGAATATGAAACTACGTCCTTTGCACGACCGCGTGATCGTCAAGCGGCTGGAAAACGAAACTAAAACCGCCTCGGGCATCGTCATTCCCGACAACGCCGCCGAGAAGCCCGACCAGGGTGAAGTGCTGGCCGTGGGCCCCGGCAAGAAAAACGACAAAGGCGAGCTGTCGCCAATGGCCGTGAAGGTGGGAGACCGCGTGATTTTCGGCAAGTACAGCGGCCAGACCGTCAAGGTGGACGGCGACGAGCTGCTGGTGATGCGCGAAGACGACCTGATGGCCGTCGTTGAAAAGTAATTCGCTAGGGCGATTGACTTTCGTCGCAGGCTACTTGGCTCAGCCAAGTCAAGGACCAGGGGTCCGGCCGAAGACAAAAATACGCGCATATCGCATAACGCAACACTGAAATCAATACTGGAGATTTAGAAATGGCTGCTAAAGAAGTCGTATTCGGCGGTGACGCACGCGCCCGCATGGTGGAAGGCGTCAACATTCTCGCCAATGCCGTCAAAGTCACGCTAGGGCCCAAGGGCCGCAACGTGGTGCTGGAGCGCAGCTTCGGCGCCCCCACCGTCACCAAGGACGGTGTGTCGGTTGCCAAAGAGATCGAGCTCAAAGACAAGCTGCAGAACATGGGCGCGCAGATGGTCAAGGAAGTCGCATCCAAAACCAGCGACAACGCTGGCGACGGCACCACCACCGCCACCGTACTGGCTCAAGCTATCGTGCGCGAAGGCATGAAGTACGTGGCCGCCGGCATGAACCCGATGGACTTGAAGCGCGGCATCGACAAAGCCGTTGCGGGCCTCGTGGACGAAGTCAAGAAAATCAGCAAGCCCACCACCACGAGCAAAGAGATTGCTCAAGTCGGCTCCATCTCCGCCAACAGCGACACCAGCATTGGCGAGATCATCGCCAATGCCATGGACAAAGTGGGCAAAGAAGGCGTGATCACCGTTGAAGACGGCAAGAGCCTCAACAACGAGCTGGACGTCGTGGAAGGCATGCAGTTCGACCGTGGTTACCTGAGCCCGTACTTCATCAACAACCCCGACAAGCAGATCGCCGTACTTGACAACCCATACGTGCTGCTCAACGACAAGAAGATCAGCAACATCCGCGACCTGCTGCCCGTGCTGGAGCAAGTGGCCAAAGCCGGCCGCCCGCTGCTCATCATTGCCGAAGAAGTGGAAGGTGAAGCGCTGGCAACCCTGGTGGTCAACAGTATCCGCGGCATTCTCAAAACCGTAGCCGTCAAGGCACCGGGTTTCGGCGACCGCCGCAAAGCCATGCTGGAAGACATTGCCATCCTCACCGGCGGCACCGTCATTAGCGAGGAAACCGGCATGACGCTGGAAAAAGTCACGCTCAATGAGCTGGGCCAGGCCAAGCGCATCGAAGTGGCGAAAGAAAACACCACGATCATCGACGGCGCAGGCGATGCCAAGAATATCGAAGCGCGTGTCAAGCAAATCCGCGTACAGATCGAAGAGGCTACCAGCGACTACGACCGCGAGAAGTTGCAAGAGCGTGTGGCTAAGCTCGCCGGCGGCGTGGCCGTCATCAAAGTGGGCGCTGCCACCGAAGTGGAAATGAAAGAGAAGAAAGCCCGCGTGGAGGACGCGCTGCACGCCACCCGCGCTGCGGTCGAAGAAGGCTTGGTGCCCGGCGGTGGCGTGGCGCTGCTGCGCGCCAAGCAAGCCGTGGGCGCGCTCAAGGGCGATAACGCCGACCAGGACGCCGGCATCAAGCTGGTGCTGAAAGCCATCGAAGAGCCGCTGCGCATCATCGTGGCCAACGCTGGCGACGAGCCCAGCGTGGTGGTAAATGCCGTGCTGGCCGGTAAAGGCAACCACGGCTACAACGCGGCCAACGGCACCTATGGCGACATGATCGAGATGGGTATTCTCGACCCGACCAAGGTCACGCGCACCGCGCTGCAAAACGCGGCCTCCGTGGCCTCTCTCATGCTCACTACCGAAGCCATGGTCGCTGAGGCGCCCAAGGACGACGCGCCTGCTGCTGGCGGTGGCATGCCTGGCGGCATGGGCGGCATGGGTATGGATATGTAAGGTCGAAGCGCAGCCCGAGGGGCCTCGGCTATGCCGGGGATCGGGCCGCGTAGACCTTAGTGAGCGCAAGGCATCGAAGGCCGATGCGCGAGCAAGCGTCGATCGCTACAAAGCAAAAAGCCCGCGAAAGCGGGCTTTTTTTGCGCTTAGTGTTGATCTGTGCACACCGATAGCCGGAGATACAAACGATCACCGCGCCGCAAATACAAGCCCAAGCTTAGGGGGCGTGTTTCTTGGCCTTTCGATTAAAACAACAGGGCACATATCTAAGCTATGGCAGGCACTGCGTGCGAAGCTAGGCGTGCGTTACTCCCCGCAGCCTCAGGCCGCCATGTGCTCCAGCCACGAGAGCAGCGCTTGCGTGGCGAGCGCGGCGTCATCGGCAGTGATGATTTCTCTTGGATTGTGGCTGATGCCGCCGTGGCCACAACGCAAAAAAAGCATGGCCAAAGGTAGCAAGCCCCGAAACGCCATGGCGTCGTGCCCGGCGCCGCTTGGCAGGTGATGCACAGGTTGGCCGAGTCCGGCAATGGCCTCAGCAAGATGCTGCTGAAGCTGCGGGTCGCACGGCGCGGCGGGCAGCGAGTAAAAGCTCTCGAACTGCAGCTGCACCTTGCGCTGCGCGGCGATGGCCTCGCACTGCGCGCGCAAGTCCGCCAGCGCCTGCTCACGTGCAGCATCGTTGCCGCTGCGCAGGTCTATGGTGAAGCTCACCTCGCCCGCGATCACATTGATCGCGCCGCCTTGCGCCACGTCCATCTTGCCGACGGTGCCGACCAGTGTATCGGCTCGCGCGGCGCAGTAGCGCTCGACGGCGAGCGCCATTTCGCACGCCGCAGCCAACGCGTCTTGCCGGCCGGGCA
>CAYSMM010000056.1:7693-10153 GCA_964432095.1 uncultured Burkholderiaceae bacterium
CGATATGGCTTTCCACAAACGCCCGGTAGCGCGGCGCGCGGCGGGCCAGCGCGCGTATCGCTGCCTCGCTGCCGTCCCAGTGGCCGAATGCGATGAGCGCGTCGCGCAACGTGGTGCCGTGCGCATCAGTTTTGGTCAGCCATGAAAAATCAAATGTGCCTGCCAGTGCCTTGCTGCCGATAAGCGTGACGCCAAAACGCACGCCTTCCTCGTCGCCAAAGCCCACCACCTCGATGCCGAATGGCAGGCGCCGGCCTTGCGCATGCAGCGCCTTGACACACGCAATCGGCGACAGGATGCCGAACAACCCGTCATATTTGCCGGCGTCGCGCACGGTGTCCTGGTGTGAACCGGTGATGACCCACGGGGCGTCGGCCCCCGCGCCCGCGTAGCGGCCCACGATATTGCCCAAGCAGTCGTAGCCCGCATCGCTCATGCCGGCGTCACGCATCAGAGCGATCAAATAGTCGCCGGCCTGGCGGTGCTCGGGCGTAAGGTATTGCCGCGTGATGCCGCCGGCCTGCTCTGAAAATTGCGCCAGCGTATCGGCCTGCCGCATGAGCTCAGCGCCAAGGTCGGATGAGAAACTATTCATGGTACGCACACTTTAACGCCTGCGCGTGAGCCGGCCAGCGAAGAGGTGAAGGGGCAGTTGCGCCACCCCACTGAGCAGGCCATCGCACGCGGCGTGTTTGGCGTGCCCACGCTGGCCGTGGACGACAAACTGTTCTGGGGCCTGGATGCACTGCCCATGCTGGCGGCGTATCTGCAAGGCGACCCGTGGTTTGACGATGGCGGGCCGTGGCATGTGGCCATACGGCTTGGCACCGGCGTGCCGCGCCCGCGTTAACGCGATGCGCAAACCGTGCGGTTGCATGGCACGCCTCAGGGTCGCTTCAGCGGGTTAAGATTGAACGCTTGGCCATATACTCACAACTCTATATAGCTCTTTCTGATAGTCAATAATAATCGAAGCTATATATACTTATTGGTGTAAAGGGTAGATTATATGGTGTTGCTTCGGGGTTTGCACTATGGGCCGCGCTTGGCGCATTGTCCACAATGCACGCAATTTCTCCTGGAGATTTGAATGACCGCCAAGCCCAGCCTCAACCGCCGAACCTTGCTCAAAGCCGGCGCCTGTGCCGGCGCCGCGACCATTGCCGCACCGCTGTTTGCGCAAAGCTTCCCGGAACGCCAAATCACGCTGGTGGTGCCAGCGCCGCCGGGCGGCACGGCCGACCTCACCGCGCGCTGGCTGATGGAGCCGCTGTCCA
This sequence comes from uncultured Burkholderiaceae bacterium, assembly GCA_964432095.1. Taxonomy (GTDB): domain Bacteria; phylum Pseudomonadota; class Gammaproteobacteria; order Burkholderiales; family Burkholderiaceae_C; genus CAYSMM01. Next base: position 8,971 of record CAYSMM010000056.1, read on the forward strand.
AGGCGCTGGGCCAGCCGGTGGTGGTGGACAACAAGGGGGGCGGCAGTGGCGCGGTGGGCGCGCAGGCCGTGCTCAACGCGAAGCCCGACGGGCACAGCCTGCTCGTGAGCTTCTCGGGCTTTCATGTCATGTCGCCGCATCTCGTCAAACTGCCGTATAAGCCGCTGGAGGATTTGCAGCCGGTAGCCAACGTCATATCCGCACCGCAGCTGATGGTGATTCGCAGCACGCTGCCGATTCAAAACGCCAAGGAGCTGATCGAGTTCGCGAAGAAGCACCCCGGCAAACTCAACTACTCATCGGCCGGTAACGGTAGCGTGCAGCACATTGCCGCCGAGTTGTTCAAGTCGCTCACGGGCACTTTCGTCGTGCACATTCCCTATCGCGGTACCGGCCCCATGGTGCAGGATTTACTGTCGGGCCAGGTCGACATGACGCTCACCACGTCGCCGCCGCTGATTCCGCATATCAATAGCGGGCGGATGCGTCCCATGCTGGTGGCCAGCAAAACACGCCTTGCGGCATTGCCCAATGTGCCCACCGGTGCGGAAGTGGGCATCAAGGATTTTGAAGTGGCCTCGTGGTTTGCGCTGCACACGCACAAAGACGCGCCGCGTGCGGCCGTCAACCGCGTGAGCGAGGAAGTGCGCAAGATCATCTCGACCGACGACTTCAAAAAGAAGGCGGCCGAGCAAGGCGCCGAAGCCACTTATCTGAATCCCGAGCAGATGCGAGCCTATGAGCGGCAAGAGTTCGAGCGCTGGGGCAAGGTGATCAAGGCCGGCAATATCAAGGCCGACTGAGGCTACCAGTGACGAGCGAGTGACTGAACCCGCTTGGCTAGGCTGGTGGAGGTCGAGCGAGGTCTGGCCATATGCGGCCTGCCGTACCTGCTGAATTACGGTAGCAAGCGGCTCTTCCGCTTACCCTGAGCATCAGGCAGCTCAGCGGCGGAATTTGCCCGCGTTGTCGATGATCGAGAGATCGACAAAATCCAAGCCCGTGTGGTCCGTCGGGCTGTAGCCCACCGTGAGGTTGCCAATGTCCAATGCAGACATGCCCTCCAGTGCGTCGCGCAGCTTGATCCGCGTGGGATTGGCGCCGGCACGCTGCAGGCCGGCCACCAGCACCTTTGCGGCAGCGAACCCCTCCAGCATCGCCGGACTCACGCCGTCCAGACCCT
>CAYSMM010000057.1:0-10124 GCA_964432095.1 uncultured Burkholderiaceae bacterium
GCATGCGGATGCGGCGGAAACACTGCATCGGGCATCACGAAGTGATCGATCAGCACCAGCGGATCGAGTGCATGCGCATCGTCCGGGTGCAGCATCCATGCACCTGAGTTGGCCTTGAAGCCCTGCCATGGCATGGGCAGCACGCCGCGTAGCCCGCGCATGGGCAAATCAGTTGCAGGTGTAGACATGACCGCCGTGCTCATTTCCTTACCCACGCAGTTTCTAGCGTTGGCACACTAATTCAGATCAAACACCAATACTTCAGCATCACGGCCATTCACCAGCGAGACCTGTGATTCGCCGTCGAGCTTTGCGGCATCTCCAGCTTGCAAGGCCTGGCCATTGACCTCGATTCTGCCGCTCACCACATGTACATAGGCCTTGCGACCCTGTGCAACACTGAGCACAGCCGATTCTGCGCCATCAAATAGGCCCGCGTACATGTTGGCATCGGCGTGAATCTTGACCGATCCGCTACGCCCGTCAGGACTGGCCACAAGGCGCAAGTTACCGCGCTTTTGTGACGCATCAAAATGCTTTTGCTCGTAGCTGGGCGAAATGCCGGTGACATTGGGCTCGATCCAGATTTGCAGAAAGTGCGTCTGCCCGTGCTTGGCGTGATTGAACTCACTATGCATCACGCCCTTGCCGGCACTCATACGTTGTACATCGCCCGGCACAATCGCCGTACCGTTGCCCATGCTGTCTTTGTGCGCCAGCGCACCGTCCAGCACGTAGCTGATGATTTCCATATCGCGGTGGCCATGTGTGCCAAAGCCCGTCCCGGGAGCAATGCGGTCCTCGTTGATCACGCGCAAATTGCCAAAGCCCATGTGCTGCGGGTCGTAGTAGCCCGCAAACGAGAAGCTGTGAAAACTCTTCAGCCAGCCGTGATCGGCATAACCGCGTTCCTGTGAGCGTCTGATCTCCAACATCGTCGCCGTCCTTTACTTTTTGGACCGAACTGTGTATCCGCAGCCCGGCCATGCAGGCAATGTAGGCGCTGATGCCGCCTGACACTACAGATTGGATTTGATGGCATCATTCAATTCATTTGAATGATGGAGCTCTAGCATGCCCGACATGACACTTTCCGCGCGCAACGCGCTCACGCCCGACTCGATTGCGCTGCTCGACGCCGTGCAACGCACCGGCAGCCTGGCCGCCGCTGCTCGCGAACTGGGCAAAGTGCCCTCAGCCGTCAGCTCTACCGCGCGGCAGCTCGAGGATGCCATGGATGTACTGCTCTTCGACCGCCGAGGCAAGGCTGCGCAGCTCACTGCGGCCGGGCAGGCCATGCTGGCTGAAGGGCGCGAGTTATTGCAGCAAATCGATGATGCTGCACGACGCGTGCGGCGCATAGCCGGCGGTTGGGAGTCGCGGCTCGTCATCACGCTCGACCAGATCGTGCGGCCGCAGCCCGTGTTCGAACTGATTGAACAATTCGACGCGATTGAGTGCGGTACCACGCTGCGCATCGAGTCTGATGTGTTGCAGGGCCCTTGGGACGCGCTGCTCAGCGGTCGCGCCGATCTTGCCGTGGGCGCTACACGAGATGGGTCATCACTGCCCGGCCTAGCCTCACGCACGCTGGGCCGTGTGGAGTTTGTCTATTGCATCGCTCCGTATCACCCGCTGGCTGCGATTCGCGAGCCCTTGTCGGCAGAGCAGCTCAAACCACACCGTGCCATTGCAATTGCCGACACCTCGCGCCGCCTGCAACCCATGACCTTGGGCTTGCTGCCCGGCCAGACTGTGCTCACGTTGCCCACGCTGCAAGCCAAGCTGATGGCACAACTGCAAGGTCTGGGCGGCGGTTACCTGCCGGCACACTTCGCTGCGCCATATCTGCAATCCGGGCGGCTGGTCGCCAAGCGCGTGGTCAACGAGCGGCCAGCCGTGCCGATTGCACTGGTCTGGCGCAATGCCGACAAAGGCAAGGCGCTGCTGTGGTGGGTGGAAAAACTCTCTCACGACACCGCACGCAAGGCGCTGCTGTCCGAACAAGGATGGTTGATATAGCGCAAGTGCTCGCTTGCTGCACTGCGCCGACTATTGCACACCTGCTGTGCTTGATTTAGCCTTTAAGAGCATTGTGAGTGCACGGACTCAACGTCTTTGTTTTGCGAAGGAGCATGTCATGTTCAAGCACATATTGTTTCCGACCGATGGCTCCGACACCGCTGAGAAAGCCATCTCCACCGCCGTGGACACGGCCAAGCAGCTCGGCGCCAAAGTCACGGCAGTCAGTGTGATCGAGCCGTTTCCTTATATGACGGTGGGCGATTTTGTACCCGTAGCCACCGATGACTTTGAAGCACAGGCCAAGCGCAACGCGGCCACTGCGCTTGAGCAAGTACGACGCGCCTGCACAGATGCCGGTGTAACGTGCGAGATGGTGACGATAGAGGCCGAGCAAGCACACCGCGGCATTCTCAATTGCGCGCATCAGTCGGGCTGCGACTTAATCGTACTCGGCTCGCATGGCCGCAAGGGCGTGGAGGCGCTGCTGCTGGGCTCGACCACGCAGAAGGTGCTGACGCATACCAAACTACCCGTGTTGGTGGTGCGCTAAGGCTCGGATGCACTGCGCTAGTATCAGCGCTTGATGCACACGGTCCCCCAATCAATATCGCGCTGTTACACCGGCCGCTTCGCCCCCTCGCCCACCGGCCCGCTGCATGCGGGCTCGCTGGTGGCTGCGCTCGCGTCGTGGCTGGATGCACGCGCGCACGGCGGCACATGGCTGGTGCGCATCGAAGACGTGGACACACCGCGCTGCGCGCCTGGTGCAGCCGACGAGATTTTGCGGCAACTCACTGCGTTTGGCCTGTCACCTGATGCGCCGCCTGTAGTGCAGTCAGCTCGCAACTCAGCGTATCAACATGCGCTCGATGCGCTGCGTAACCGGCACCTCTTGTTTGAGTGCAACTGCACACGCAAGATGGTGGAAGAGGCTAACGCCCAACTCGGTCAGGCGCGTACCCGCAATGGTGAGCTGGTGTACCCAGGCACCTGTCGTCACCGCACTGATGTCGACGAACCTTACGCGTGGCGGCTGCGTGTGCCGGCTGAGCCTGATGCGAACATCGACTGGTTAGACCGCCGCATTGGCGCTCAGCAGCAAAACCTTGCGCTGGAAGTCGGCGACTTTGTGCTCAAGCGCAGCGACGGTTTATGGGCCTATCAATTAGCGGTCGTGGTAGATGATGCCGAACAGGGCATCACGCATGTCGTGCGTGGCGAAGATCTGGCCGACAACACGCCGCGGCAGATTTATTTACAGCGGCAATTAGGTTACACGACACCGCAGTACCTGCACACACCATTGGTGCTGGGCGCAAACGGCGAGAAGCTCTCCAAGCAAAACGGGGCGATCGCACTGAACACACAACAGCCCTTGCGGGAGTTGCAGGCAGCCGCGCAAACACTCACCCTGCAGGTACCCACGAAGGATCACCTGGCCGATTGGCTGGCGAGCGCGGTTAGCGCATGGCAGCAGAGATGGAAGCTCTAGTAAGCTTCAATACATCTATACTGCATTGAGTAAAAAGTGTTTATTAAATAATCACTATCAGCGAATGCACTATAGATATCCCAGTATAATCATCAATCAATAGATCTCAGCATTCAAAGAAGACACTAAATCCGTCTGTCTAGCCGACGAAATGCCATGTTTGCTCAACGTTTGCCCCCCAGCAAGGCGGCCACCTTACGCTTGCTGCGGATGTTGCTGCTGATACTGCGGCCGCTCGAGGGCAGGGGCACGGCGATCTCCCACGTCGGCTTGGCATTGGGATCAGCCTCGTAAGGCTTGTCGAAGAAAGGATCGTAGTTTTGCGCGACACTGCGCGATACGCTGCCGCGGTCACGGCTCATGCGCGACATACGCACCTCGCGCGCTACGCCAACTTCATCGTCTTCACTGCGGCGCGGGCGGCGCACAGGCTCCTCTTGCGCCTCGACCCGCTGCAACTCAAACTTGCGCTTGATGAGTTTTTCGATGTCGGCCACACTGCGAGCGTCTTCACGTGCCACGAGCGACACTGCCAGACCCGACGCACCCGCTCGGCCGGTACGGCCGATGCGGTGCACATAGTCCTCGGCGTTGAACGGAATGTCGTAGTTCACCACCGCAGGCATTTCGGCGATGTCAAGCCCACGCGCAGCTACGTCCGTGGCTACCAGCAGCTTGACCTCGCCGGACTTGAATGCATCAAGCGTAGCCAAACGCTCCTGCTGGGATTTGTCGCCGTGCATCGCGCTGGCCTTGAAACCATCGCGCACCAGGCTGCGCGCCAGGCGTGCCGCGCCGAGCTTGCTGTTGACGAAGATGATGGCTTGCTCGATGTTGTGCTGCTTGATCACGCCGTACAGCGCTTTGCGCTTATCAGTGCCGTCGGCCTCGTACATCAATTGCTCCACCGTCGCGGCAGTGGCGTTGGGCCGCGCGACCTCCACCAGCAATGGGTCTTGCAGATAGCTGGCCGCGAGCTTTTTGATTTCGGGCGAAAACGTTGCGCTGAAAAGCAGCGTGGTGCGCTCTTTGGGCAGATAGCTCAGAATGCGCTGCAGGTCGGGCAGAAAGCCGATGTCGAGCATGCGGTCGGCCTCGTCCAGCACCACATAGCGCACTTGCGCAAGTGAGGTGTTCTTGGCCTCGATGTGATCGAGTAGCCGGCCAGGCGTAGCGATGAGCACCTCCACGCCACGGCGCAACTCATCCGTCTGAGGGTTCATATCTACGCCACCAAACACCACAGCACTGCGCAACTGCGTGTGCCGGGCATATTGCTTGACGTTATTGGCCACCTGGTCGGCCAGCTCGCGCGTGGGCGCGAGAATGAGTGCTCGCACTGGGTGCCGCGCAGGCGACATGCTCGGGTTCGCGTCGGGCAGCAGCTTGTGCAGAATCGGCAGGCTGAACGCGGCGGTTTTGCCCGTACCGGTTTGCGCCGCGCCCATCACGTCGCGCCCGCTAAGCACCACGGGTATCGCTTTTTCCTGAATCGGCGTAAGCGTGGTATAGCCCATGTCGGCCACGGCACGCTTCAAGGTTTCATCTATCGCAAGGTCTGAATAATTCATGGAGTCTCGATGAGGCCGTAGCGCCGAGCTACGCTGCGCAGATTGCTGCACGGCTGCAGCGTGGAATACTCTGAATCAGTGCACATTATCCCGCGCTTGGCAGGAGCGCAGGCTCTAAGCGTACGCGCTTGTCAATGGCTTAGTGTGACAGCGCCGATCAGCGGATTGCTGCCCGCAAGCTTTACAGAGCTTATACGATGATACTCCTATACGAATTATGCCATTACTGCTCATGCTTAGGGCAGTAATGGCGTATTAGAGGGCGGAGTATCTATTTCTGATCTGCATTTATAACGGTAACACTGCACGCGGCCGCTATTTCACCGCACCGTACAGCTCGATCTCCACCCGGCGATCGGGCTGCAAGCAGGCGATGAGTTCTGCACGCGGCAGTTTGTCACTGCAGCCCTCGGTAACTGCGCCGGTTTCGCCTTTGCCTGCAATGCTGACCGATACCGCTCTCACGCCCAGGCTTTTGAGATAAGCCTCTACCGTGCTGGCGCGGGCTTTGGACAGCTCAAGGTTGTACTCGTTACCGCCCAGACGGTCAGTGTGGCCATTGATGACCAGCCGGTCGATGCGGCTGTATTGCTTGATCTGCCGGGCCACTGCTGCCAGACGCGCTTTGCCCGCAGGCAGCATGTTGGCGAGATCGGATTTGTCAAACTTGAACAGCGTATCACTCAGCAGCACGAAGCGCTCGTTGGCGGCCTGCGGTGCGCTTACGGTAGGCGTTGCAGCTGTTACGCTTGCGGCAGACACCGGTGCGATCGTGGGTTTGGGGCAATCGGCGGGGGCGCGCGCGGCCAGTCGCAACCCCACCACGACCAACGCAAAATTGGGGGTGGGCTGCCGCCCCCCCGTCTGCGCATTGGCGTAACCGGCGCGTACCAGCCGCACCTCTGCGCACGCCGCAGTTTGTGCAGCGCAGGCAAAACCACCATCGGCCTTGACCTTGCCCAGACGTGACCATAAATCTTCGCGCAGACGGTCGCTACCGGCAATCAAGGCCGTGTCCTTGCCTGGCGGAGTAGACTTGTCGGCTTCGAGTGCGCGGATCAAAGCGATGGATTGCTCCATGGCTTGCTCGACGTAGCCGGAGCGATCGTTCTCGTGGTATTGCGTCTTCGCCGTATCGAGCCAACACTGCGCCTTGGCATGGGTGTAGTTCTTCACCGGCACACCGGCGTCGTTGAGCGCCTTCAAGCGGCGCTGCAATGCCTCGATGGCTTGGCGCTCGGCAAGTATGCGCTCGTCGGTGATGCGCTCGGCCTGTGCGTTGCTGGGCAAGCGCCACTCGCGCGCATCCCGCGAGGCACAACCGGACGCGAACACAGCAGCCGCCACGGCGGCTGCAGGCCAGATCAGTAGACGGGAAGAAAGTTTCATGATCGTACGGTGTGTGTGAATGGGGTTGGTGCAGGCGAAGGCTTGCCCTTTGAAGCGCCATGCGTCATTGCTTGGCCTCGGATGGAGCCGGCGAAGGTGATGGGGCTGTAGCAGGCTCGGGCGGCAATGTTTTGTTGACCGCAGGGTTGCGGCCATGGAACATGTCTTCGTCGAACTTGTAGCGCAGCCCTAAGTACCAGCCGCGGTTGGTGTAATTCTCCTGCGCAAGGTCACGGTCGCTAAAGCCGCGCCAGGTATGGCCAAGTACCAGCAACAGGTTGTCGCGCATCACGTAGCCTGCCTCAAGCCCATAAGCGTATTGCCGCGATGTACTTTGCGGCAGCGTCGATGCTGCATCGCGCGGCGCGCCGCGCAGCACACTGGCGTGCGCGCCAAGGCTCCAGCGGTTGGTGAGGTCGTACATCACGCGGCCGCTCACAATGTTGGCGGTATAGCGGCTTTGCACGCCCACGAGCGATTCGTCTACATCCTTCACGGCAATGCGGCCGCTCAGCCACCACGGGCGCGACGGGTGCCAGTTGACCCGCAGCGACACGATATTCACATCACGGTTGGTGTTGTCGCCACCGGTCGCGCCGGTTGAATCCTTTTCGGTTTTGAACTCATACAGGCCGAGCGTGTCGAGGTCGTTGCGATCCACCGGACGGTAGGCAAAGCCGAACTGTAGGCGGTCTTGCGTTTGCCTGCCCGCAGCCTGGCGTGGCTTGAGGCCGTAATAGTAGTTCCGCGCGATGAACGTCCAGTCGCGGTTGAGCTTGCCCGCAAAACCGGCGGTGGAAAGCCAGTTTTCATTGTTATTGTCGCGCCGCCATTCCACACGACCCGACGCTTTCCATAGCGGGTTAGCGGTGTACTCTAGCCCAGTGCTCAACGCTATGGCAGTATTGTCACGCTGTAACGCGTCTGAACTCTGCGCAGTATTAGACAGGCGCGTTTTCAGGCGCTCGGCGCCGGTAGTGAGCTTCAGGCCCTCGGCAAGCATCCAGCCGTTACGCAAACCCACGGCATGCTGCACCTCGCGACCGGCAATGGCGTCACGCAGGCGGTACTCGCTGAACACACTTGCATCCGGCAGGTACTCGGTGTCGATGCCCAGCGTCGTCAGCTCGGTACCCTCGCCCGCGCCCAGGCCGAAAAGCCCAGTATAGTTGCGTGAACGATCATGCCGCAGGTAGATGCGCGTCTTGTCGTAGGGGCGGTACTCGCCGCCGAGCGAATACAACGTCTGTGCGCTCTCGGCACCGGCAGTCTCGCTCTTGTCGCGCTGCAACTCACCAAACACAGAGAACTGACTGTTGATGTCGTAGCGCGCCCGCGCGTACAGCGCGTTGTTCGTGACCTCTTCGGCGGCGGGGCTGGCCTCGGCAAGCGAGGTACCGGCACACACCACCGGCAAGCCGGTGTTGGGGTCGATGCGCTGGCCGCCGTTGGGGTTGATGCCGAATCCCGCATTACCAGAGTTAAAGCCCGGCGTGCCGGGTTGCGAGCTCGAGCCCGTGGTGGTGCAGCCCGTCACACTGCCCTGCAGTAGCGCCTGCGCGTTCTGCTCGGTTCGGCGGGCGCCCACCTCCAGCGTGAGGTTGTCGGTGGGTCTGTATTCCACACCGACTTGCGCACCTTTCGCGTCTCGCTGCGCGCTCACACTATTGGCTACGCTCGTGTCTTTGCTGCGAATCACCTCAGCCTTGAGCGCCCACTCTTGCGTGAGGCGCAACATACCCTGTGCGCTCAACTCGGTGCGACCCCCGGTGATGCCAGCGGCCGGATTGTCGAAGTCCTGCTCAGCCTTGGCTGCGAGCACACGGCCCTGCAAGCGCTCGCCCTCGTGGCGCAGCTCAACCTTCGCCGCACTGCCGGACTTGTCAATCGCAGCAGAAGGCGCAACAGTGCCCGCAGCACCCAAGCCCGAGCTGGGTGTGCCTTTGGTTTGCGCAACTTCAGCCGTGATGGCGGTGGACTGCGACAGACGCGCCTCCACCGATGCGCCCACGACCTGATACGGGGCCGTAGGGTTGTTGTCTTTCGCTGCGCTGGCACCCAGCGTGAGCGCGTCGCTCAGCTTGAGCTTGATGTCGCCACCCGCAACGTTGTATTTCGTGCCGCCCTGTTCCACCTCGTAGGTTACGCGAATGCTCACGGGGTTGAGTTGATCGTCAATGCTGGGCACCGGAGCACGGAACAAAATCTTGCCGCTGAAGGGCTCGAACTCGTAGTCACTGAAGCGCGCAAGCTGGGTTATGCGCAGAATCACCGACGGCTGATTGCGATCGCGCACCACCAGCTCGACCTTCTCGGTGCCTTGCACACCATTGGGATTGCTCAGCGAGTATGGACCAGACACTCCGCGCGCCGGAATTTCGTCCACCACCTGGCGAAGCGTGTCACGCGCAGCCCAGATCGTACCCGTGACTGCACCATGTTCGCCATATGCCTTCACGCCGGTGAGCGAACGGCTGTATGTGGCCAGGCCTGCGCCACCACTTGAGGAGTTATAGTCGCCGTAAAGCAGGTAATTGCGCTTTTTGTCCAGCCGTACGTAAAGGCGACTTGAGCTTTGCGTGTCGATACCGCGAACGCTGGAATCGCCATACACCGCATACAACGCTTGCGGGTCGATATCTTCGAACAGCCGCTTGGTGTCTTCCTTGTCGGAATCATAGGCGAGTGTGAGCAATGCGTCGCCACGAATCATGCCTTTGAGGTATACCGCTGCACGGCCGGCCACTGCGGCTTTGCCATTGCCGAACTCACGCCGCCAGTTGCGTAGTTCGCGATCGAAGCCGTCATTCTCGCGCGCAGGAATCAGCTCTGAAGCATCCACTTTGTCGCGCCGCGCCTGAAGCTCCACCAGCCCCACGGCAAACATCTCACGCTCATCGGGCAAGGCTTGCAGAGATAGATCGACTTGCACGCCCTCGGCGCTGGCACGCAAAGTGATGTCTCCTGGCTGCATGGGCGCGAGCAGCTTGAATTGCAGCTTGCCGGTGCTAGTGCGCAACTGCGTTGCGGGCACGATGCGGTCAACGTCACTCGCATCGGCTTGCGATTCACTCGTGAGTCGCCTGGGCACGAGAATTCGCGCACCGCCAGTCACCTCGAGAGTGACGGTGATGTCCTGCGTCAATCGCTGGCCGTTGGCGCCTAGGAGATCGACGTCCACCTCAATGGCGCTTTGACCGTCAGCCGGCAGCGACTTGGACGATGCACTTAAGCGCAGCTCATTGACGGGCGAGCGGACGCGATCGCGCAGCGACAAGTAAGAAGGCGGTGCAGATGTGGCCCCCCCTTTGGACGGCAGGCTGCTACGGTCATTGGACGATACCGATATCTGCGCCACCGCAGTGGAATCAAGAACCATCAACAACGCCAGAGTGAGCGGAGCAAGACGATGCTGAATCGATTGAGTGCGAGTCATCGCAGAAGGCTTGGAAATGGAATGCTTCAGGGAACGCTTCATTTGCTGTCCCCCGGTTGAGTTTGTGCGGGCGGTGTAGCCTGCCTTGGCTGGGGCAAGATTTGTTGAGGCTGGAACGGTGAATCCGACCCGCGATTGCGCCATTGCAGTGAATCAGGCCGCTCAGTCTCAGGGCCACTCACCTCACCCTGAGCGCGCCGTGCCTTGACCT
>CAYSMM010000058.1:0-10055 GCA_964432095.1 uncultured Burkholderiaceae bacterium
CTCGGGCTTCATGCACGCGCCAGCGCCAAGCTCACCAAGCTCGCATCGCAGTTCAAATGCGAAGTGTGGATGAGCCGTAATGGTCGCCGTGTGAATGCCAAAAGCATCATGGGCGTGATGATGCTGGCCGCTGGCCAGGGTGCGACCGTGACGCTTGAGACCGACGGCGCGGACGAGCAGCAGGCGCTGGAGGCGTTGAGCGCCTTGTTTGCCGACAAGTTTGGAGAGGGTGAGTGAGTTTTGCGCTGCACGGCATTCAAGTGTCTCGCGGCATTGCCATAGGCCGCGCGGTGCTGCTTGCAAGCGCACGGCTGGACGTGGCGCACTACTTCGTGGCCGATCACAAACGCCCTGCCGAGATTGAGCGTTTGCATGCAGCGCGCAAAACAGTACTGGCCGAATTGGATGTGCTCAAGGTCGAACTTCCCGACGATGCGCCGCATGAGGTTGCTGCGCTCATCGATGTGCACAAGATGGTTCTGGAAGACGACATGATCGCGGGCGAGACTGCGGCGTGGATCAGCGAACGTGGCTACAACGCCGAATGGGCGCTGACGACGCAGTGTGACGCGATGGTGCGGCAGTTCGACGAAATGGAAGACGAATATCTGCGCGAACGCAAATATGACGTCGAGCAGATCGTCGAGCGCTTGCTGCACGCACTGCGCGGCAGCGAGGCCAAGATGTCGCCGCAGCAACTGGCGCGGCAAGTCAAGCACCACGAGCCGCTGGTGCTGATTGCGCACGACATTGCGCCGGCCGACATGCTGCAGTTCAAGCAAGGCCTGTTCAGCGGCTTTGTCACCGGCACCGGCGGGCCGGCGTCGCACACGGCCATCGTGGCGCGCAGCCTGGACATTCCGGCCGTGGTGGCGGTGCGCGAGGCCACACGCCTGGTAAGGCAAGACGACTTGCTGATCATCGATGCTGACGCCGGCGTGGTGATCGTCGAGCCGAGCGACCGTATTCTGCAAGAGTACCGTGCCAAGCAGGGCTTGCTGGCGCAAGAACGCACGCGGCTCAAGGCCATCAAGCGCAAAGCCGCCATCACGCCCGACGGCGTGCAGGTGCAGTTGTGCGCCAATATCGAACGCCCGCAGGACGTAGACGACGCACTCGATGCAGGCGCCGAAGGCATTGGGCTGTTCCGCAGCGAGTTCCTGTTCATGGGCCGTGTCGAGATGCCCAGCGAGGACGAGCAGTACGAAGCGTATGCGCACGTCGTCAAAGCCATGGCGGGTAAGCCGGTGGTGATTCGCACGCTGGACATCGGCGCAGACAAACCGCTGGATGCCGAAGATGCCGTCACAGCACCTAACCCGGCGCTGGGTTTGCGCGCCATCCGCTACAGCCTGGCGCAGCCGACCTTGTTTCAAACCCAGCTACGCGCGTTGTTGCGCGCAAGCGTACATGGGCAGTTGCAGATACTGGTGCCTATGCTTGCGCATTCCAGCGAAGTGGCGCAAACCCTTGCCCACATCGCGCAGGCGCGCGCACAACTCGCGGCCAAAGGCCTCAGTCTTCCGCACGTACCGGTGGGCGCCATGATCGAGATACCCGCGGCTGCGCTGACTTTGCCGCTGTTCGTGCAGAGGTTTGACTTTCTCTCCATCGGCACGAATGATTTGATTCAGTACACGCTGGCCATCGACCGTGCGGATGAAACCGTGGCGCATCTGTACGACCCACTACACCCGGCGGTGCTGCGCCTGATTGCCGACACCATTGCCGCGGGTGAGGTTGCGGGCAAACCGGTGAGTGTGTGCGGTGAGATGGCCGGCCAGACGCGCTACACGCGCCTGTTGCTGGGTTTGGGGCTGCGCAGTTTTTCTATGCATCCAAGCGAAATCCTGCGAGTGAAGGCCGAGGTGCTCGGTTGCAGCGTGGCCAGCGTGTCGGGCAATGCGCACGCGCTGGTGCAATGCTGCAACGAGTCCGAGCGGCACGGCTTATTGCAGAGTCTGCTGATGTAGTTTTTTGCTTCGGTGGTATGAACATCGGGGATGAGCCATGAGCTGGAGTGGGCTGTTGATTTTCGTGGGTGCTTATTTCTTGGCCGTGGTGTCACCCGGCCCCGGCGTGGTTGCGTTCGTTACGCGCGTTCTGGCGCGTGGCCGCCGCGGCATCGCGGGGTTTATCGGTGGCTTCATTGTGGGCGACCTCATATGGTTTGCTTTTGCAGCCGCCGGCATGGCCACACTGGCGCAGACTTATCACACCGTATTTGTCGTCGTGAAGTGGCTGGGCGTAGCCTACCTGCTGTTTCTCGCGTTTCAGATGTGGACATCGGCCGGGGGACTCACGATCACGAACGCAGAAAGTGGCGAGCCCGCGCAGGATCATGCCCCCGGCAGCGCAGACAGTCATGCGAGCCAGTTCATCGCAAGCCTCACGCTCACTCTGGGTAACCCCAAGGCCATCATGTTCTTCATGGCGCTGTTGCCCACGATTGTGGATTTGCGTGAACTCACCGTGCTTGGCGCCACCGAGATCGCGGGCCTGATCGTGCTCATCATGGCGGGCACGCTGGCGGGATATGCGTTACTGGCCGAGCGTGCGCGGCGCTTCATCACCAGCGCACGGCATGTGCGCGCCGTCAACCGCACCTGCGCTGCGGCGCTTGCCGGTGCCGCGGTTGCGGTGTCACGTCAGTAGCTAGCACTCCGTAATTTTTCATGATACCTCAGTGACTATAATGCCGTTACTGGTTTATACTATTGCAGTAAAAGCCATATACAAACAGCAGTATCATGTAAAGCGAGTGTTCAGTCATGTACGCGCCGCTGCCAATGCAGCATTGATCGCATCGCGAGTGCGCAGCGCCTCGGCGCGAGCAGCGCTGCAAAAATCCTCGTCGCTCGATGCGTAGAGTATCGCCCGCGAGCTGTTGATCAACATGCCGCGCCCGTTGGCGTCGCGCCCCGCGTTGACGGTGGCCACCAAATCCCCGCCTTGCGCGCCTATGCCTGGAATCAGCAGTGGCAGCGTCGGCGCGATCTCGCGTACCCGCTGTACCTCCTGCGGGAAGGTGGCACCGACGACCAGGCCGAGTTGACCGCTGGTGTTCCATGGGCCGCTGGCGAGCGACGCGACATGCTCAAACAACTTCTTGCTGCCGACATCCAGAAACTGCACCTCGCTGCCGCCGGGGTTGGAGGTGCGGCACAGAATGAACAAACCCTTGTTACTGTACTTGAGGTAAGGCTCGATGGAATCAAACCCCATATAGGGTGATAGCGTGAGTGCGTCAGCCTGGTAGCGCTCAAACGCCTCCTTGGCGTATTGCTCTGCAGTGCTGCCAATGTCGCCGCGCTTGGCGTCCAGCACGACGGGAACATCCGGTGCAACTCGGCGGATGTGCGCCATCAATCGCTCGAGCTGATCTTCCGCACGGTGGGCGTGAAAGTAGGCAATCTGCGGCTTGAACGCACAGGCCAGATCTTTGGTGGCATCGACGATGGCTGCGCAAAAGTCGTAGATGCAGGACGCATCGCCCTTCATCGCACCCGGAAAGCGCGCAGGCTCGGGGTCCAGCCCTACGCACAGCAGCGACTGGTGGCGTTGTTGTATCGATTTGATTTGGGTCGTGAAGCTCATGCCTGCATTATCGCGGGCATGTCACAGCACACCAGACTAATTGCCCGGCGCAGGCGGCAAACTGGGTGGCGGTGGCACGGGAGGGGGCGCGTTGGGGTTGCCCTGCGGCCCCATGTATTTTTCGAGCTGCTTCATCGACTCGTCATACTTGTTTTGCATTTCCTTGGCACGGTCCATGCGCTGCTGTCGCTGAATGTCGCGCGGCGACTGCGGCGTGCCGGGTTGCGGCACCGGCGTGCGCATGGACGGTGGCAAGCCCATGCGCTGCTCGATTACGTTGTTGCGCAGCGCATCGAGCATGTTGCGGGTTTGGTCGTGAATGCGGTCCAGCTCCTGCTGGTTGGAGTAGGACATATCGAGAAACGCCGGCCGAGTATCGAGCAGGACTACGGCAGCACCCGGCTCCAGCGCCAGAAAGCCGGTTTGCCCGGGTGAGATCTCTACTGCTTCGCCATCTTCCTCTTCTTCTTCATCTGCTTTTTCCTTTTCTCTGGCGGCGCGCATCACCACCAAGCCGGCATTGACCTTGTCATACGTGCCGGGTTTGCCGTCCTTGCTGCCCTTGAGCACCACATAAGGCTCGTGGTCGGTACCGCGCACGCCTATGGTGGCTGTCGCGGTGCGGATGCGGTATTTGTCGGGGTTGAAGCGGGCGATGAAACCCGTGATGCTGCGCATGCCACCGCGCACCAGGCGGAATACGCTTTCGTCATCGTCCTCTCCTTCGGCTTTGTACTTTTCTACCCGCATCTCGGTATTGGGACGCAGGGCTAGCGTGCCACCGTCTTTCATCTTCACCATCATCTCGCCGCCGGCCCGTGTTTGCAGCTTGTCGCCGGCATACACCTTGCTGCCGACCACCGCACGGGAGCTTTGCACCACGGCGTCACCCTTGACGTATCGCACCTCGCCAGCCTCGTAGCGCGCCGCCGCCGATGAGTTACGCGCTGCCTGTTGAGCATCTGCCATGCCGGGCCAGGCCAGCAACGCGGCCAAGGCCGAAACGAGTAAAGCGGGCAGTGCACAAGCCGTCCTGTGATGAAACACTTTGTTCATATAGCTACTTTAGCGCCTCATGTGGCGGCGGGTCATCCTTCATTCTCAGGAAAGAGTGGCAAATGCCTCCCCTAATCGCGGGATGTGGTGTTTTCGCCGAACCTCATGGCTCAGGTGAGGGCAATATAGGCTTGCGCCGCCCGCATGCTCGCGCTATACCGTGCACAGGTGCGCGTAGTGGATCCCCACAGTCAGCCCTTTAAGGCAGTGGCCCGTTATGCGCGTATCGCGGCAGTTTGTTTCCCGCGTGGAGGACAAGATGGCAGCTAAAAGGTTGACCGCCACCATTGATGCACCGGGCCTGGATGAGCAGAGCCCGATGGATTTGATGTGCACCCAGTTCGTGCTGGGGCTGGTGGTGCGCATGGGCAGCAAGTTCAATCTGCGGCGAGACATCAACACACTGCTGTCTTTCACCGCGCGGCATTTATGCTGGCCGCGCCAGGCCTTGGCGAACGTGCAGGCATACTGTGCTCGCCGTTGCGGCGAAAGCGCAAGCTGGCGTGGCGCCGGCGATTTGTCGCTCGATGAGTTCGTGGCCAAGCATGGCACGTGGAAAGGCAGCTTCGACGATGCAACGCTGTTCTACTACCTCGACGAATATGTCAAGGATGCGCCCAAAGATGTGCTGGCTGCATTCGCTGCCACGGCCGAGGTGATTGCCTCGCGCTTGAAGCGCGAGAAGGTACTGGTCAAGCGCAATATCTCGCTTTTGGGTAAGGTATTGCAGCTCAACTCGGCGGAGCAGGCGTTATTGCTGTTCGGCGCCCTTACGCGCTACCAGCGCGACATGCGCACCGTGCTGCTGGAGTTCAAGGTGAGCAACGCCATGGAGGCGTATGGTGCGTTTGCCGAGCTGACCGGCGTGCTGGCCAACGACATTGCCGAAGCCATGCGCCCCGGCTCGCGGCTGGAGCGCATCGGGTTGATCGAAAACCTGATCGCAGAAACCAACTTTACCGATCTCGCCGACCTGATGAAGGTGAGCGACAAGCTGCTACCAGTGCTGCTGCGCGAGTATCGTAACGAGGGCGAGCTGATGGCGGTGTTCACCAAACCGGCCAGTCAAAGCGAGTTGACCGCAGACGATTTTGCGCACGTAGGCGACGATGTGAAGTACCTTGTCGCGCTGCTGTCGCAGGCAGCGCATTCGCGCGCCGAGGGTGTCAATGTGCTGATCTACGGTGAGCCGGGCACCGGCAAAACTGAACTGGCCAAGGTGATCGCGCTGGCCGCGGGTTGTGAGCTGTATGAGGTGGAGTGTTCTGACCGCGATGGCAACAGCCTGTCGGGCCGCGACCGTTACCGCTCGCTGCAGGTGGCCCTGGCATTCCTGCGTGGGCGCGAGCGTGTGGCGTTGTTGTTTGACGAGGTGGAGGACGTGTTCCCGCCTGCTGCGCCGGAGATCATGAACCTGTTTCAGCGTGACGACGCACGCTCGTCGGTCAACGGCAAGGCATGGGTGAATCAGATTCTCGAAACCAATCCGCTGCCGGTGATCTGGGTGACCAACAGCATCAGCCAGATCGATCCGGCGTTCCGCCGCCGCTTTCAGTATCACCTGAATCTGAAGAGCCCGCCTGCCGGTGCGCGCGAGGGCATTGTGCGCAAGCATTTGGGCGACATGATCGTGAGCGATGAGTTCGTGGCCAAACTGTCTGAGCGTAAGGAGCTGACACCTGCGCAAATCAGAAGCGCTGCCCGCTTTGCACAGCTCACAACACCGCTGATGGGTCAAGACGGCGTAGAGGCTTTGATCGAGCGGCAGTTGCGCAACGCCGATGCGGCGCTCGGCAAGAGCGGTGCAAGCGAAAAGGCGCGCGAGGTGGTGACCCAGTACGATCTGTCGCTGCTGAACGTACAGACGCGCTTTGAAGTGCCACGCATCGTCGAGGCACTCAAGAAAAAGGGTAGCGGCACGCTGTGCTTTTACGGCCCGCCGGGTACGGGTAAAACTGCGCTGGCCGAGCATATCGCCAAGCAACTGGAGCGGCCGCTGATGATTCGCCAGGCGAGCGATCTGGTGAGCAAGTACGTTGGCGAGACCGAGCAAAACATGGCGGCGATGTTCCGCGATGCCGAAGATCAAAAAGCTGTGCTGCTGCTCGACGAGGCCGACAGCTTCTTGCGCAGCCGCGGCATGGCGCAGCGCAGCTATGAGGTGACCGAGGTCAACGAGATGCTGCAAGGCATGGAGCGCTTCAAGAGCGTGTTCATCTGCACCACCAATCTGTTTGATCAGCTCGACGAGGCCGCCTTGCGCCGCTTCACCTTCAAAATTCAGTTCAAACCGCTGTCGCGCGATCAGCGCGAGCGCATGTTCGTGAATGAGGCGCTCGCCGGTGATGTTAAGCGGCTGACGAAAGAGCTGCAGTCACGCTTGCATCAACTCACAGCGCTTGCTCCCGGTGACTTTGCCGCCGTCAAGCGGCAAGTGGAATTGCTGGGCGACGACGCGCTGACACCCGACGAATTTCTCGAGCAGCTAGAACAGGAGCACAAGGTCAAGCCCGCGGTGCGCGAGCAACGCGGCATTGGGTTCGTCCGCTAGGCACGCATGCTGCACAAGCATGCAGACGGCACGCCCTCGCAGATGCGCACGCAACTTGGTGGTCGGGTGAGTGTTGCGCATACGCATGAGGGCTTGTTTGAGCTGGACATGAGGCTGTGCAAAGCATGATGAGCGTGTCATCCACCGGCAGGTGACGCGCGTAGTACGATCATCGAACTTGGAGAAAACACCGATGATCAAACTGTGCGGCTTTGCGCTTTCAAACTACTACAACAAAGTCAAGCTCGCTTTGCTGGAGAAGGGCGTGCCGTTTACTGAAGAGCTGGTCAAGGTTGGCCCGTGGGCGGTGCAGGGTCTGACGTCGCGCACGCCGCTGGGCAAGGTGCCGTTCATTGAAACGCCGCACGGCAACCTGTGTGAAAGCCAGGTGATCATGGACTACATCGAGCAGCAATGGCCCACGCCGGCGCTACTTCCTGACGATGCCTGGGCTGCCGCCAAGCTGCGCGAAATCATCGCGCTGATCGAGATTCATCTTGAGCTTGTGGTGCGCGAGCTGTATCCGGCTGCGTTCTTTGGTGGCACGGTGAGCGACAGCAACAAAGACCGGGTACGCAAGCTGCTACAAAAAAATATCGAAGGTTTCAAGCGGCGAGTACATCACCTGCCTGCCGATGGGCACTACCTGGGCGGCGAGCAGTTCACACAGGCCGACTGCGCGGCGTTCGTGCATCTGCCGCTGATTGGCATTGCCAGCAAAATCACCTACGGCGTGGACATGCTCGAAGAGCAGGGCTTGCCATGGAAGGCTTACGTCAAGCACATTGGCCAGCGCGCCAGTGCGCAGCGCGTCGATGCTGACCGCAAGGCCTATCAAGAAGGGCTAAGCGTCAAGTCTTCATGACTGACATGATGAATTACTCCAATTAGTATTATGCTTTTGCTGGTAGTCATTAATGAGTTCAACTAGTAATAGTCATATGAGTATCAAAACAATGAGATCAAGAGTGTTAGGGCTGCTGATGTGTGCAGGGGTGTTGCTATCCGCCGCCCAGGCGCAAGTGGGGCCGCAATCGCTGAAGTATCTCAACGACATGCAAGGGCACCTTGCGTTGCAGCGGTTGATGGTGTTGCCGCCTACACCGGGCTCGCAGCCCAACCCACAGGCCCCGCAGTTTGCGCGCAGCAGTGCCGTGTTTTCGGCCAGTATGAACGAGGCCGCGCGGCAAATGGCGAAAGGGGGCGTATCGGTGGGCATGGCCGGCCGGCTGACCGGCAGCGGTTACTTCACCAATGCGGCGCGCAAGTACGCGGCAAGCCTGGGCTTGCGCTCTAGCGAGACAGACCTCACCCACGCCGTGGCCGCCAACATGGCGATCTGCGCGGTGGCACAAAAGAACACCGAGACCACGCCGGCCAAAGCAGCGCAGTATGCACAGCTGGTGCAAGACCGCTTGTCCCCGCATGCCAGCCTGGTACAGATGAGCGCAGCTGACAAGCAGGCCATGGCCGACGCGGTGAATGTGCAAACCGGGCTGGCGTTCTGGGTGATCGAAGCACGCCGCCGCAACAGCAGCAACAACAGCGAGCTGGCCTACTACTGTGGTCAGAGCATGAAGCGCTTGGGCATTGATCTCGACAAACTTTAGGGTCTGTTAGCGTTCTGACCACCGAATGCGTTGCTGCACCAGCGCACCCCAGGCCAGGCGCAACACAAAGCCGGGTTGCAGCGCCGATGCGCTGGCCCGCCAGCATTGCGTGCTTTGCCCGCGCAGGTGAACTTGCGCTCGCGCCACGGTGGGTGGTTCAGCGGTGGCTCGCTTTGCTGTACCACTGCGCAGCTGCCACGCGAAGCGAGCCACCCGGCAAGGCTTGGCAACGCCGCATGGGGCGTTTTGGGAGATGTTTTGGTTGATGGTTAGCGCTTGTGCCAAGGCGTCCCGCCTTGGCGGCCCAATGTTCGCACTCAGGCTGCACACTCAGGCGCCTAGCCCAGCGCCACAACCGGCCCGTTCGCAGTACCTGTTCGCAACGCGATAGTCATCGCGTTAGCAGGCCCTAGCCGCCGAGTACAGTAACAGCGCGCCATCGCATGTGCCGGGCAATCCAAGGCAGTAGCTACAACTGCTTGATTCTGCTATACTTTTAGGCTCTTCAGCGCAGTATCAGTTGCACGGGCTCCGCAGAAGATTAGGCGCAGGCATGCTTTCACTCGACTGCTGGCTGTGCCGAACCCCCGCCTAAGAGGCAGCCGCCAGAAGTTGCACCGACCGCGGAATAGAGCCGCCGCAGTACATTGTTTGTTCATTCATTGTTAGGACCATCATGAAAACGTTTAGCGCTAAACCCGCCGACGTGACGCATGAGTGGTTTGTGATTGACGCCACCGATCAGGTGCTCGGTCGTGTCGCCAGCGAAGTGGCACACCGGTTGCGCGGCAAACACAAAGCCATTTACACGCCTCACGTCGATACCGGCGATTACATCGTCATCGTCAACGCCGCCAAGCTGCGCGTTACGGGCAACAAGGCCAATGACAAGGTGTACTACCGTCATTCCGGCTTCCCCGGCGGCATCTATGCCACCAGGTTCAAGGACATGCAGGCCAAAAAGCCGGGCAAGGCGCTTGAAATCGCGGTCAAAGGCATGCTGCCCAAGGGCCCGCTGGGCTACGCCATGATCAAGAAGTTGAAGGTTTATGCCGGCGCGGAACACCCGCACACCGCGCAACAGCCCAAGGCACTGAGCATCTAAGGAGCGACGATGATCGGAGAATGGAATAACGGCACCGGCCGTCGCAAATCCAGCGTCGCTCGTGTGTTTCTTAAAAAAGGTAGTGGCAAGATCGTGGTCAACGGCAAAGAGGTGCAAGAGTACTTCGGCCGTCAAA
>CAYSMM010000059.1:0-4032 GCA_964432095.1 uncultured Burkholderiaceae bacterium
GCACCCCCGGCGCTTGCCAGCGTTGCGCATGCATCTCTAGCAGAGCGTGACCTTCAACCACCAAGGTGTTGCTACTGTCACCTTGTGCACGCATCACACCCTCGGGTGCAATGCGATACAGCACCTGAGGATCAAGCGGTCTGGCGCTGCCTTGCTCCATGTCGAGCGGCGGCATCAGGCCGATCTCGGTGAGCAGTGTCAGCTCAAAGCTGCGTAGCGTCGCCTCGATGCTGCCGTGTGCATGTGCGAGTTGCGCCAGTGCACGCGCATAAGCATCGAACAGCGCGGGATGCGCGTCCTCGCGCGCCAAAAGCTTGATGAGCAGTTCGTTGAAGTAGAACGCCGCCATCAGCGGCAAACCTACCAGCGGTGAACTGCCCCCCAGCCATTCGGCACGGGTGAGCGTTTTCACTTCACCCTTACCGCTATAGGCCACAGCTAGCGGGGCAAAGCTGACAAGCGTGCTGCGCAAAGCGGAATGCGGCCGCTTGGCGCCCTTGGCCACAACCGCCATACGGCCGTGGTCACGCGTGAACAGATCGAGGATGAAGCTCGTCTCCTTCCACGCGTAGCGATGCAGCACGAACGCAGGTTGATCAGCCTGCCGCTCTACCGTGCGGCGAGCACGCAACTGGCTGGCGGGCCGATGCATAGCGTCTTCAAGGTTGGCCGCGTTTGCCGAACCTGCCACTACTGCGTCTGGTTCTATCATATTACTCTGTTGAGTAAATAGTATTTACTCTTTTATTGATTACCAGATATGGCAATGTACTGCATGCAGTATAAGATAACCGAGCAACTCATTCATATCCATAACTCTTGAGCTTGGCTTCGTCGTCTGCCCAGCCCGACTTCACCTTCACCCAGATGCGCAGGTACACCTTTGCGTCGAAGAGCTTTTCCATGTCTTGCCGCGCCTCTGTGGAGATGCGCTTGAGCTTCTCGCCGTCTTCGCCGATCACCATGGCCTTGTGCGAGTCGCGCTCCACGATCACGCCTGCATGGATGCGCAGCATGCGCGCTACCGTACGGCCCGGCTCTTCTTCGTACTGCTCGATGATTACGGTACTGCTGTAGGGCAGCTCGTCGCCCGTGAGGCGAAACAGCTTCTCGCGAATGATCTCGCTGGCCAGGAATCGCTCACTGCGGTCGGTCAGCGTGTCTTCCTCGTACCACCAATCACCTTCGGGCAGGTATGGCTCGGCCGTCTTGAGTAGCCGCGCGATGTCGGGCACACGCTTGGCCGTCAACGGCACCACCTCGGCAAATTTGCGCCGCGCTGCCATCTCTTTGAGCCAGGGCAGCAATTGATCACGTGCTTTAACGCGGTCGAGCTTACTGGCAATCAGAATTACGGGTGTGCTAGCGGGCACATCGGTCAGCAGGGACAGCACCTTTTCATCATCCGGCCCATAGCTGCCCGCCTCCACCACAAAAAACACCACACTCACGTCGGCTAGCACCGCCTGCACGGTGCGGTTGAGCACACGGTTGAGTGCATTGCTGTGGCGCGTTTGAAAGCCCGGCGTGTCAACGAACACAAACTGCGCTTGCCCCTCGGTGCGCACGCCTTGAATGCGGTGCCGCGTGGTTTGCGGTTTGCGTGAGGTAATGGCAAGCTTTTGCCCCACCAAAGCATTGAGCAGGGTGGATTTGCCGACATTGGGCCGGCCGACGATTGCGACCATACCACAGCGTTGCGGGCCTACGCCTGTATCGCGTATCTCGTACGCCCCAGCAGCCGCAGAGGATTCAATACTCAACTTGTGCCTTTCACGGAGGCAGCCGACGCCGCCTTTTGCGGATGCTTTTGATCGATCAATCGCAATAGTTCAGCAGCCGCCGCCTGCTCAGCCTGACGCTTGCTGGCGCCGCGGCCTACGGTCTGGCAGGGCGGCTGACTCAGTGTGGCGGTGATCTCAAACACCTGATTGTGCGCAGCGCCGTGCGTGGCTGTCACTTCATATCTGGGCAGCGGCAGCTTACGGCCCTGCAACCACTCCTGCAGTTGCGTCTTGGCGTCCTTGGCCCTGACGTCGGTATCGAGCCCCGCAATCAGCGGCGTGAACATGCGATCAACCAGCTTACTCACGGGCTCGAACCCGCCGTCGAGAAATATGGCACCGAGTACCGCCTCGAACGCATCGGCCAGGATGGACGGCCGCTCATAGCCGCCGCTCTTGGCCTCGCCGTCACCCAGACGCAGGCAACTGGCGATGTGCAACTCGCGGGCACGTTCATGCAGGCTTTGCTGGCGTACCAGGTTGGCGCGCACACGGGATAGCTCACCCTCGTCTTGCCGGCCAAAGCGATTGAACAGCAAAACCGCGACCCCCATGTTCAGCACGGAATCGCCCAGGAACTCAAGCCGCTCGTTGTGCGGCGTACCAAAGCTGCGATGTGTCAGCGCTTGCGTCAGCAGCTCGGCTTGCCGGAAGCGGTAGCCGATGCGTTGCTGGAGTTGGTCAAGCGCGTTTTGCACCTGAAGAAATCAGATGTGACCAGCAAGCGTCAGTCCGACGTGCCGCTGAATTTGATGAGCAGATACACCGGCCCGGCGATATGCACCTGCTTGTCGTAAGCAAAGGAGATTTTGACGCGCTCGTTCTCTTTGGTGATGTCGAGGTCTGCCGCCTTGATGGAGGTGATGTCTGCCACATGGGAGGTGGCGTCAAATCTGGTTCTGATCTCCTGCACCGTCGTACCCTGCGTCTTCACGGTGTTGATATGCTTCTTGATCGACAGATATTCGTTCACAGGCGGGATGACCTGCGCCGCAACAATGCCGATGAAAGCCAAGATTGCGCCAAAGAAAATCAAGCCAAACAGTGAGATGCCCTTTTGCTGCTTCAGAGATTTCATGAAAATCCTGCCTCTATTGCTGTATTAGTTTGTTGAATTGTCGTTCATTCAAACGTCGTGCCGATTCGGCTCAGATTGCCGAAATTTAACCAAACCAGAAAGGCTTTGCCTACGATGTTTTCCTCAGGGACAAAGCCCCAGAAACGTGAATCCACCGAGTCGTCGCGGTTATCGCCCATCATGAAGTAGTGCCCGGCCGGCACTTTGCAAACTACGCCCTCAATCGAATATTGGCAGTTCTCCTTAAGGGGGAACTGTTCGACCATAGACACAAAGCTGCCCGAATTCTCGTAATTGAGGATGCTGTGCTTGACAGCACCGGTCTGCTCTTCAAACCGGCGCGCGTAGCGCATGGATTTTTCCGCCAGATAGTCCGGCATCGGCGTCTTGGATGCCTCTTGGCCATTGATGGTGAGCCGCTTGTTGAGGTAGGCCACGGTATCTCCGGGCACACCCACCACGCGCTTGATGTAATCCACACTCGGATCTTTGGGCAGGCGGAACACCATGATGTCGCCCCGCTGCGGGCTTTTGTTGCCCACGACCTTGATGTTGAGCACAGGCAGCCGCACGCCGTACACAAACTTGTTCACTAAGATCAGATCGCCTTCAACAATGGTCGGCAACATCGACCCCGAAGGCACGCGAAACGGCTCGGCCACGAACGAGCGCAATAAAAATACGATCGCGATCACCCAGAACAGACCAGCCGTCCACTCCAGCCACCACGGCTGCTGCAGCACGGTTGTGCGTGCCTCATCAACATTGACGAAATCAACCTTCAATCCCTTGGCTTTGGCGTCTGCATGACGCTGGGCCACGCTGCTTGCCAGTGCATCTGCGGCGGCTACACGCTGCCGGCGAAAGTAAAACCGCTCGGCCAGCCAGTACAGGCCTGCAACCACAGTCAGGATGAACAGCAGCAGTGACATGTTGCTGCGCACCTTGCCGGTGAGCGCCATGAATACATAGGCGGCAAACACCACGTACAGCACGGCTGTCAGCGGGCCCATGAACTGGTTTAAAGCGGCGACGCGCGACACTTGTGCACTGTCTTGACCGTTGGCCGTCATTTCACTACCGGAATTGCTCATTCAGACACCTGCAAAATCGCGAGGAAAGCCTCTTGCGGCACCTCGACCGTCCCAATCTGCTTCATACGCTTCTTGC
>CAYSMM010000059.1:4042-9996 GCA_964432095.1 uncultured Burkholderiaceae bacterium
GTAATATCGCCGCCGTAGCACTTGGCCAGCACGTTTTTACGCAACGCCTTGATTGTCTCACGCGCAATGATGTTGGCACCGATGGCCGCCTGTACCGCCACGTCATACATTTGCCTGGGAATCAACTCGCGCATCTTGGCGGTCACCTCGCGGCCGCGATACTGGCTTTGGCTGCGGTGAACGATCATCGACAGTGCGTCGATTCTGTCGCCATTGATCAGCATATCGACCTTCACCACGTCCGCCGCACGGTACTCCAGAAACTCATAATCCATCGACGCATAGCCGCGCGACACGCTCTTGAGCTTATCGAAGAAGTCGAGCACGATCTCGGCTAGCGGCATTTCATAGGTCAGCATCACCTGCCGGCCGTGATAAGCCATGTTTTTCTGCACGCCGCGCTTTTGGTTGCTCAGCGTCATCACCGGGCCCACGTAGTCTTGCGGCATGTACAGATGGACGGTGACCATGGGCTCGCGGATTTCCTCGATCTTGCCCGGGTCGGGTATCTTCGATGGGTTTTCTACCCGCAGCAGTTCGCCGTCTTTCATCAACACCTCGTACACCACGCTGGGTGCAGTGGTGATGAGGTCCATGTCGTACTCGCGCTCTAACCTCTCTTGCACGATGTCCATGTGCAGCAGGCCCAAAAAGCCGCAGCGAAAACCAAAGCCCAGAGCGCCCGACACCTCGGGTTCGTACTGCAGGGCCGAGTCGTTGAGTTGCAGCTTTTCCAGCGCGTCGCGCAGCGCGTCGAACTGGTTAGCCTCAACCGGGTACAAGCCGGCAAATACCTGCGGCTTGATCTCCTTGAAGCCGGGTAGCGGCTCGCTGGCCGGGCCATAGGGCGAGTTGGGTGTTTTGGCGGCAAGGGTGAGGGTGTCACCTACCCGCGCGGCCTTCAGTTCCTTGATTCCGGCGATCACAAAACCCACCTGGCCGGCGCGCAACTCCTCACGCTGCTCGCTCTTGGGCGTGAATACACCCAGTTGCTCGGCCTGGTAGGTGGCATTGCTGGCCATCAGCAGGATCTTGTCACGCGCCTTGAGCACGCCGTCTACCACGCGCACCAGCATCACCACGCCCACATAGTTATCGAACCAGCTGTCGATGATCAATGCCTTGAGCGGCGCGTCTACTGTGCCGCGCGGAGCGGGCATGCGCGTGACAACGGCTTCGAGTATTTCGTCGATGCCCTCGCCCGTCTTGGCGCTGCATGGAATGGCGTTCGTGGCGTCGATGCCGACCACGTCTTCGATTTCTGCCTTGGCACGCTCGGGGTCGGCCTGCGGCAGGTCCATCTTGTTGAGTACCGGCACCACTTCCACGTGCAGGTCTATGGCGGTGTAGCAGTTGGCCACCGTCTGCGCCTCCACGCCCTGACTGGCGTCCACCACGAGCAGCGCGCCTTCGCATGCCGACAGCGAGCGGCTGACCTCGTAGCTGAAGTCCACGTGGCCGGGCGTGTCGATCAGGTTGAGGTTGTAGGTTTTGCCGTCGCGCGCCTTGTATTGCAGTGCAGCGGTTTGCGCCTTGATGGTGATGCCGCGCTCTTTCTCCAGGTCCATCGAGTCGAGCACCTGCTCGCTCATCTCTCGGTCGGACAAGCCGCCACAACGCTGAATAATCCGGTCGGCCAGCGTGCTTTTGCCGTGGTCGATATGGGCAATGATGGAGAAATTGCGAATGAGAGACTGATCCATGAACTGCAGCGCGCCGCACTTCGGCCTACGGCTCGCTCACCTGCTATCTATGTACAGCCGCAATTATCGCGGCTTCGCGCTACGGTATCTGCAAAGGCCTGAGGAGTTGCAGACATCCAGCGATCACCCGCCATGAACGAATGATGAGTGCGCGCGACGACTTACGACATATCGCCGCGAAACTTGTTGAAGTCCGAACGCGCAAACGGCTGCACGCGCAGTTCACTCATGCTTGCAACTGACGATTGCGCATGCACGCAGACACTCGAGGAAAAAAATAGGCGTGCTGTTTAGGCACGCCTCCAACATTCAATTGGCAACTGCGAAAGTTGGAAGATCATTGTAGCGAAACTTGGGGTCTGGCAAGCCGTTTTTTCTGTGGCAACAGGGTTGATTAGGGTATGTTATGCACAGCATATCCCCAAACTGTTACATCCTCCTGTTGATATCCTGGGGTTATTCTGTGTATAACTAAATTAGCAGATAGATCATTGACTATTCATCGCTGAATAGTCAGCTCTAGCACGCAATTACAACCCAAGGGTCATGAATAGCGAATAGTTAGTTTGCACTAACATACTTTTCGCAGGATTGAGTTAAGCATCTGGCCCTAAACCGTCCATGGATTTAGCGGTTCTGAAGCTTCCCAGAGATCCGGATAGCGTTGCGCGCAAGGCACAGCAATCAAGAAACTTACGAGAGCCTAAAGCGCGTGCGTGCTCATCAATAATGCAGTGATGGAATCAGATACTCTATAAAGTAATATGCCTTTACTGATTTATTGGTTACCAGTAAAGGCATTATAGTCGTGTAAGTATCAGCAATTCGCACTAAAAATCAACCTATCAGGCCGCAAAGCCGTGACGGGTTCACCGCAACATGAGCTGCGGCAACAAGCCTGACTGAACTTACTTGCTGCTGCCGCGCACGATGACCCACTGCGACATCTCGCCGCGCCGCACCAGCATGCGAGCAGCTCGATCCTTAGGCAGCGCCTTGACGACTTGCTCGAACTGCTTGGCATCGGCGATGTCGCTGTCCTGCACGGCAATGATCACGTCACCGCGGCGAATGCCAGCTGACGCCGCGGCGCCGTCCACGGCTTCCACGCTCACGCCGCCACGCACACGCAGGTCGCGCTTTTGCTGATCGGTCAGATCGCGCACCACCAGGCCAAATGGCGCGGCCTGCGCATCCGGGCGGGCACCATTGTCACCGCCGCGCGGGCTGCGCTGCGCAACAGTCACCGGCTCAAGCTCGCCGAGTTTGATGGCGGTCGTGCGAGTCTTACCCTTGCGCCAGTACTCAACGTTGACACTACTGCCCGGCTTCATGCCGCCGATCACGCGACGCAAATCGGTGGCGTTCTCTACATTGCGATTGTCGATCTTAGTGACCACGTCACCGGGCTCGAGGCCTGCTTTATCGGCCGGGCCGTCTTTTTCCACCGTCGCCAAGATCGCGCCCTGCGCCTTGGGCAAGCCCATGGATTCGGCCAGCTCCTTGGACACGTCCTGCGGCAGTACGCCCAGACGCCCGCGCGACACACGGCCGGAGGAACGCAACTGTTCACCTACGCGCATGGCCTCGTCGATAGGAATGGCAAACGACACGCCGGCAAACGTACCGGTGCGGCTGTAGATTTGCGAATTGATGCCGACGACCTCACCGCGCAGGTTGAGCAACGGGCCGCCAGAATTGCCAGGGTTCACGGCCACATCGGTTTGAATGAAGGGTAGAAAATCGCCTGTCTCGCGCTGCTTGGCACTCACGATGCCCGCTGTCACAGTGTTTTCCAACCCGAAGGGTGAGCCAATCGCCACGACCCACTCGCCCACCTTCAAGCGGCCCACATCGCCCATACGCAGTGCGGGCAAGCCGTTGGCTTCGATCTTCACAATTGCCACGTCGGTGCGTTGATCGGCACCGATCACCTTGCCCTTGAACTCGCGCTTGTCGGTCAGCGTCACGTAGATCTCATCGGCGTCGGCTACCACATGCGCGTTGGTCATGATGTAGCCGTCTGCGGAGATCACGAAACCCGACCCCACACCGCGCGGCACCTCGCGCTCCTCACCGCCGCCGCGCGGCCCGCGAGGCTGCGGCAACTGACGCGGGTTGGGGCTGGGCATAGGCATGCCAAAGAAGCGGCGGAAGAACTCCTGCATCTCCTCTTCCTGCGACGACATTGCGCCAGCCCGCAGCTTTTCGGTGGTGCGGATGTTCACCACGCTGGGTCCGGCCCTTTCCACCAGAACCGAGAAATCGGGCAAGCCCGTCACCAGCGGTGCCGATGTTGCTGCCGGTGCAGGCTGGGCTTGCGACCGCGCAGCCATGGGCGCCAGCGCCGCAGCGGCTATTACCGAAGCCGTCAGCGCGGCAGCTGCAAACGGAACAAGCGTAGAACGCAATTGCAGTTGTTTGAAAGCAGGCATGCAGTCACCTTTCATCGTCAATAAGTAGTGTTTGAAGCTATCACACCGCCCGACACTGACATAACCATAGGGCAGATGATGAAATCAGTTCTCAAGCAAGGGCAGAAAGTTCCGGGTTGTGGCGCAAGAGATGTAGGACTGCGACCAGGCACAGCCTAGACTCGACGAACGGAGCTGTCATATGGTGGCGCAGTGCAGTACTCACTTACTGCCACGATCCAAGCGCTCCAGCGACTGGGCAAACGCCATCAACGCATGGGCAGGTACTTCACCCAGAACTGTGATCCACCAATCGCCGCGCCGCTGAGTCAGCGAATGTGTGGCGCCCATGGCCATCACACCTTCTTTGACATGCAAATCACGCACATAGGGCTCGACGAACACCGACACATTGGCCAGCCCATCGGAAAACACCCATTGCAGCACCGAGCGGCTCACGCCATTTACGTCGCGCGCGTCGCCGCGCATTTGACGCTTGTAGCAAGCAATCTCCTTGAAGCCTGGCACGGATTGGCGAAACTGCCAACCCTCGGCCTTGGCGTCAACCTTGCTGGCCATCACCTGCTCTACGCGCAGGCCTTCCACACGCCTCATCGCCGCTTTGATGCGCTCTGGCTGAGGCGCTA
Organism: uncultured Burkholderiaceae bacterium; assembly: GCA_964432095.1. Classification (GTDB taxonomy): domain Bacteria; phylum Pseudomonadota; class Gammaproteobacteria; order Burkholderiales; family Burkholderiaceae_C; genus CAYSMM01. Next base: position 8,807 of record CAYSMM010000059.1, read on the forward strand.
TGCCGAGGTTCACTTCGGAAAATGCGATTTGCTCCAGCACCTCGCCAGCAGGGCCCAGGAGCTGGGACTTCAACACAAGCCCGAATTTTTCCTCGGTCCAGATGCGGTGGCCGAAACGCAAGTTGTCTTTGGGTTTCAAGAACACCGCGCGGCTCATGTGGCCGGCCACGCGCTCATCGCCCAGCACGCGAAACTCGTAGTGCTCTGCCGGACGAGCCTTTTCGGACTTGATGATTTGCGGAAAGCTGTTGAGGGTTTCGCGCTTTTCCATCAAAGCCAGCTTGCGGTCGGGCAGCACGGTGTGCACCAGGTCGTTATGGCGAAACTGCGTGCGCTGCACGCCGTCGAGCATTTCGAGCTGCTCAAATACATTAGGGCCATCGCAGAAATGCGTGATGCGCGAGGTCGTCATGCCCGCGGGCGACATCAATACGAAGGTGCCGCTGAAGTTTTTGGTCATCGCGGCATCTTGCGCGCGCTCGATCCAGGCTTTTAGCTCGCGCGCCTCGACCAGCGGGTCTCGCTGCGGGGTTTGTGCCTTCAGGCTTGCGCCAGCCATTGCACCGGCCGCCAGCACCAGGCCGGCAGCCACGGCGCGAGAGACTCGAAAGGCGGGCTGCCTGGTTGCGACGGCTGCGCTCATTTGCCCGCCGGCGACTCGATGGCCGCGTTGCGTACGAATGCCGCTGGGCCGCTCATCGCGCCGCCCACACGATTGTGCGCGCTGAAGTACTGATCCAGTCGCGCATCGCGGATCACCGCGCCATCAGCGGTCTGCACCACCTGCAACACCTGCGGTTGAGCCGTCAGATCTTTTGTCGAAGGTTTTACTGCTACCAGTTCAATGCCGTTACTGCCTTTTACGCCTTGAATCTGTGGCAGTACACCCCACACTACCGCCGCCACAGCAGCAACAGCAGCAAAACCGGAGGCCCACTTCCAAGGCGTTGCGGCATCGGCAACATTGCGTTCGGATTCACGCGCCTGCTTTTGCTGTGCTGCAACCTGCGGCATGACTACCACCGGCTCTGCTGCAAGCTGGCTGCGCAGCCTCGACATGAACGCATTGTCGCCGCTATATGCGACGCTGAACAGATCGGGCGAGCGCAACGCGTCTCCAATTTGGTGATAGCGTAGCCAGCGCTCAGCCAAAGCCTCGTCACGCGCGGCCTCGCGCGCGAACTCACCCG
>CAYSMM010000060.1:0-9952 GCA_964432095.1 uncultured Burkholderiaceae bacterium
AAACCCAGTGTGGAGAGGAAAAAGTCGAAGTACGGCTTCAACTCCGGCGTTGCCTCAATCGGCAGTGGGTCAACACGGTTCACGGCAGTACTTAATGAGTTACAGCAGGTGGTTGCCGGCTGAGAATGCGTTGATTGAGCGCATCGGCCATAGCCAGCACCGTCTCAGTATGGGGCATTGCGATGCCAGCACGGCGGCCAAGCTCCAGCGGAGCTCGCACAATCGCATCCAGCTCCAAAGGACGATCACGCTCCACGTCCTGATGCATGCTGATCTTCACGCGCCCTATGCTGCAACCCACGCGGATGCGCTCTTCGGCCGTCAACTGTGGGTCGCACCCGTAGGCACGAGCCACGGCCATGACTTCTTCCATCAACTTGCGAACCAAGTCCAGGACGGGTGGATTGGCACATAACTCATCCATGCGGCTGAGGGTGAGGGCCGCAACAGGATTGAAGGAGGCATTGCCCACCAGCTTCATCCAGATGTCATCGCGAATACGTGTGCTTTGCTTGACATCGAAGCCCGCCGTCGCAAGCGCGGCGGCAAGCTGTGCGACACGCGCAGAAGGCTGATGTGACGGTTCACCAATCACCAGTTTGTTCTGCCCGTTAGCTTGGATCACGCCGGGCTCGACAACCTCGGCTGATGCGTGAACGACACAACCGATGATCTGATCGAGATCAAGCGCACGCATTAGCTCGCCGCTGCCGTCAAGGCACTCGATGCGTTGATCGCCGTAGTTTGCATCACGGTGGAAATACCACCACGGCAGCCCATTGATCGCGGGCATCACCACGGTATCCGGGCCAATCAGCGGGTGAAGCTCCGGTAAAACAGACGGCACCTGATGCGCCTTCAGGCCGATGATGACGACATCTTGCACCTCACCGATCTCTGCCGGTGTGGCAGCGGCGCGCACATTGAACGACGCATTGACAGCCCCGTCGCGCAGCGTCAACCCACGTTGCTGCATCGCGGCCAGGTGAGCACCGCGTGCGGTGACGCTCACATCGTACCCAGACATTGCGAGACGTGCAGCCAGGCGGCCTCCGATTGCCCCTGCGCCAATCACACAGAACTTTTTCATTCAGAGATTGTATGCAAGCAAGCGCCATCTGCTGAGCGGTTTGATGCGGCGTGACCAATCAAAGAAAATGCCGCTGTGATACAGCGGCGTTCTTATCGTCTTAAGCCTAGTGTTAATTATCCGTCACGCGGAAGCCGAAGGGTACCTCTGCGATGTATCCAGTTGAGCTCTGCTCACACTTGAACTGCTTTGCAGCTGCGATCGAAGCAGAATTGAACAACCTTCGCATTGCTGGGTCACCCACGTTATTCGAAACGATTTTCGCATCGGTCGCATTACCGGAGGGATCGATCGTGATATGTACGGTCACCTCAGCATTGATATTCTCTTGCAACGCCTTCCGTGGGTACTCCGGCTTCACTGTAACCGAGCACTTGGCGCCTCTGACAATGCCAGTAGGCCCCTCAGACTTCGGCGGTGCAGGCGGTGCAGGCGGCTCGATCTTGTATTCCTGCGGCGGCGGCGCAGGTGTAGTTTCAATCACAGGTGGCGGAGCATTCTCAACCTTCACCTCAGGCGGAGGTACAAAGGGCGGAGGTGGCGCCTCAACCTTGGGGGCCTGCTGTATCTGCCGCGGTGGTGGGGGCGGTGGCGGAGGTGGCGGCGGAGGTGGCGGTTTGTACTCTTCAAGCACCACCTCCACGGGCTTCTTGATGACCTCAAACGTCTTGCGTGCTAGCCCACTGGACAGCGCCCAAATGATGAGGATGTGAAGCAATACCACCGCCGTGAAGCCTATGAGGTGCTTGCGCGGGTTACGTTGTTGCTGCGCGTAGTCCATATCGTCTGTCTGCTCCTGCAACCTCAACTTGAAACGAGGATCACCCTCCCAAGGGGTTGCGGCGTGCGGGAGACTGCGGTGCCGCAGTACGCCCGCAAAACTGATTATTCAATAAACTGCTCGGCACCTGCCACAGTCATTTTGGTTAGTCCGATTCGCTGCGTAGCTGCTAGCACGAACGCCACCGTTTCGTATTTGGCCATGCGATCGGGCCGAATCACGATCACTGGCTGCGTACTTTGTGCTGCTGCAGTCCGCATGTTTGCTTCCAGCGTTGCACGATCTGGCACCGGAATGCCATTCCAGTAAATGATATTAGTGGGGTCTATGTCGATTCGTACCTTTTCGGGTTCAATCAGGTTCTCCGGCGGCTTACCCACCGGCATATTCATATTGACCGAATGGAGCTGGATCGGAATCGTGATGATCAGCATCACTAGCAAGACGAGCATCACATCGATCAACGGAGTGGTGTTGATGTCCATCATGACATCAGGCTCTTCGGCCCCACCACCAGTACCTACATTCATTGACATACTTCGAGTCCTAAACGCGAATCGGCTAATTGCCGCCAGGCTCTGTAATGAAGCTTACTTTTGCGATACCGGCGCGCTGCACCTGATAAAGCACCCGGCCGATCGAGTCGTAGTTGGCCGTAAAGTCGCCCCGGATTTGCACCTCGGGCTGATTGTCCGGGGGAGATTCCTTTACCCGCTTGATCAATCTGTCCTTGATGGCGACTGCATTCGGCATTGGCGTGTCATAGTAGAAAATCCTGCCGCGAGCATCGACCGAGATGATGATGTTCTCTGGTTTGGTTTCGCGAATCAGGTTTTTCTCTTTCGGCAACTGAACCTTGATGGATGTCGTGACAACCGGAATCGTGATCAAGAAAATGATCAACAAAACCAGCATCACGTCCACCAGAGGCGTGGTGTTAATTTCGCTGACGACGCGATCCTCCTCGCCGCCGTCAGCCGGGCCGACACTCATCGCCATTGCTTAAGCCCTGCCCTTGCTGCTAGCTGCGAGCAACACGGAATGCAGATCACTGCCGAATGCGCGCACCTTCTCCATGGCACCCTTATTGCGACGCACGAGCCAGTTGTAGCCGAGCACTGCAGGCACGGCAACGGCCAGGCCGATCGCCGTCATGATCAACGCCTCGCCCACGGGGCCAGCAACCTTATCAATGGATGCCTGACCCGACGTACCAATCTTGACTAGCGCACCATAGATACCCCAAACCGTGCCAAACAGGCCTACGAACGGAGCGGTTGAACCTACGGTTGCGAGAAACGCCAAACCGTCTTGCATGCGGCTTTGCACATTGTCAATCGCACGCTGGATAGACATCGTCACCCAGGTATTCAGGTCAACCTGGCCCAACAAGCCGTCGTGCTTCTTGGTGGCGTCAATGCCTTGCTCCGCGATAAAGCGGTAAGGGCTGTCTTTCTTGAGCGAATCTGCGCCTTGGCGAACCGTGCCGGCATTCCAGAAGCTTTTGCTGGCTTCATTAGCCTGCTTGTTCATACGGCTTTGCTCATATAGCTTGGTGAAGATGATGTACCAGCTACCGAGTGACATAATGACCAAGATGATAAGTGTACCCTTGGCAACGAAGTCACCCTGTGCCCACAGAGCTTTAAGGCCATAAGGGTTCTCGGTTTCAACAGTGCCGGCAGCCTTTGCAGGAGCCGGCGCAGCAACCGCCGCCGGGGCTGGGGTCGCAACAGGTGCAGCTGCCTCAGCCGCAGGTGCCGTCGATGCTTGCGGAGCAGGAGTGGGAGTATTTTGTGCGCTAACGTTGGCGGAGAACACGAATGCTGTGCCAATTGCGGCCAGTGCCGTCAGAATGCGGTGAGTGGACGAGTACATAATTCCTCAAAGCAGTGGTAGTTCCAAACGGGCTGGCGTGACCAATCGACGACCACGGCGAAAGCCCCCAAGATGCAAAGGGCGAATGTTAGCAGGAGTTGCGGGGAATTCCAGCCCGGAGCATGAAAAAGTCGGTATCAGTTTCCCTAGTAGCCGATAATACTGTTATTTACGGGTTCTCCCGAAGAAATTACTGCCGTACTGCGGCTGCAATAAACAAAAAAAGCGAGGCTTTCGCCCCGCTTTTGTCCAACAGTAGAGTTCAGTCGTATTACCAGAACTTGTACTGCGCACCGATACGGAAGTAGCGGCCCATCGGATCGGTCAGTGTTACGTTGTATCCGGCTTGCGCACCGTTGGACTCATCATTGTAGGACGGTACGCGGTCGAATATGTTGTTCACTTGCAAACGAAGGGTCAGGTTTTTGATTCCCGAATACGATACGCCGGCGTTCATCACATCGTAGGTAGCAACCTTAACGGTGGTACCCAACCCAGCGTAGCCCGCCACTGCATACCCATTGAGAGAGAACTCCCATGGTCCGCGGTTGAGCGCCAAATCCCAGTTTGAACGCCAACGTGGAAAACTGTAAGAGCCATTCGTATTAGTAGTGATCTGCTCGTTAAGGGAGTCACCTACCGTACTGAAATCGTACTTGGTCACGTATGTTCCACCTAGTTTAGCGGTGAGTTTGCCCGCGCCTCCAAGGTCAGCCCGAACTCGAAACTCGAGATCAACACCCTTGGTTTCAGTACTGTTCAACTGGACCGGAACCTGGTTAATCTGTCTGATGGTTCCGTCAGGGCCGCGGACTACGATGTTCGGATCTGTGGGGAACAAATTGATTAGCTGCTGATCACCAAAGGAGCCAATCTCATTCTTGCGTTTGATAGCCCACAGATCGACAGAGACTCCAAAGTTATCTGTAGGCTCGAGGACTACACCCAGAGTCTTTGCACGCGACTCCTCAGGCTTGAGATTAGGGTTACCTTGTTGCACTCGACGGATATCGATAGTGCACTGGTTGGGATCGCTTGGGCACAGAACCGGATCCTCAATACCGAAGGTGAACGACGTTTGTTGCGCGGGAGTTGTCTCAAAGATCGATGGGGCACGGAATGCGTCAGAAACCGTACCACGCAGGAGAACATTCTTGTTCGGCTGATACCTAACACCGAGCTTGGGTGATGTGGACGAGAATTTACCGTTGCCGGTGTACTTGTCGTGACGAACAGCCGCGCTCAACTCCAATCCACGCAATGGAGTGGCGCTCAACTCAGTAAATACCGCCGTAACTTTTCGTTCGCCAAAAGCCTGCGCAGCACTGATAGCCAAGGTATCGCCAGTCTGCAATTGCAAATCAGGAATGTCGTCAGCACTCTCTTTACGTTGCTCTAGACCCACGGCAACTGCAAGAGGCCCTGCTCCCAATTGCATCAACTCCCGCGACGCGCGGATATCGAATCCGTTCAGGCTAGATTTTCCCTCGCGCTTTGCGTCATGGCGCAAATAGTCTGCAACTCCGGCAGCGTTACTGGCTGGATTGAGGTAGTTGTAATACCCAAAGCGACTAAACGCAGAGGCACACTTCGCTAGTTCCTGCCGAAAGTATTGAGCGTACGACGGATTGGCTGCAAAAATCTGATCCAAGGTACCGAAGCCGAGCGGATCTCCACCTGCAGCATACGCCGCTGCCGCAGCGGGATTGGTTAAACACATCACCCGCGAATTCAAGGCGTTGTTTGTCGCTGTGTTATCAATCTTGATTCGATTGGCATTCGCAGCGGCTTCCCAGTCCCAGCCAAAAGAGCTGCCCTTTACACCCAACACTAGGCGCGTAGTGTCGCTTTTACCGACATTGCCGCGATTTCCAACGTCAGCGAAACGGTACAAAACCTCGGTAAAGCTGCCAGGGAACGGGTTCGTGGGATTGTCGGGTGGCAAGAAAGCAGAACCAATGCCCACATCGTCCGTTGTACCTGCAGGCCAGCCCCCCGACTGAAACTCGTTACGAAGATACAAAGCCTCAGCAAACCCGGTTATGTCTGGCGTGATGGCGACACTGAGACGCGCTGACAATCCAACGCGTTCATTACCGGGTAGAAGCGACCCCAGCTCAGCGCGGTCGTAGCGACAGATACCACCGCGGTCACTTGAGCCACCAAACTGGCTGGACGGTCCGCAACCGGGCCCAAGCAAGCTATCGCCAGTATCGGTATTGAAAAAGGTGCCGGGATATCCGTAAGCCGAGCGACGATCTCTGCCTCCCCTTGGGCGCAAATCCTCGGTTTTGGCAAATTCACGATCCCTGGAGAGTACCTCGTCCTGTTTGTAATAGTTGAGCGTGGCTAGAAAATTAAATCTATCACTGGCCAGAGAACCGACGCCGTATGCCACATTCGCACCGACTGAATTGCCGTCGCCCTTGGAGGACTGACCATACTCAGCTCCGACCTCCAAGCCAACGTAGTCGCGCCGCAGAATGATGTTAATAACACCGCCAACAGCATCCGCTCCATAGATTGCTGACGCACCATCCTTGAGCACCTCGACACGCTCAACGGCAGTGAGGGGAATATTCTGGAGATCTTGGAAGCCTTGTGCTGTTCCAACTTGCTGCGCGAAAGGGTAAGTGGGTAAACGACGACCATTCACGAGTACCAACGTGCTATTGAAACCAAGGCCGCGCAGATTGACTGCGCCAGCACCAGGCGCAAACCCGTTTGTGAATCGATCATCCAGACCAAAGCCGGCCCCAGAAATATTCTGAAGAACATCGTTGAGGGTGCTGACACCTGCCCGCTCAATGTCTTTACGCGTAATAACCTGAACCGGACTTGCGGTCTCAGAATCAATACGCTTGATGTTAGAGCCGGTTACCTCGATCCGCTCTTGCTTCTGCGCGGGAGCTGCGGGTTGCTGCTGCGCGTATACCGCAGCGCTAGCGATGACAAGGCTACCGCCAAAAGCAGCAGCCAAGCACCTCGTTAGGGGCCTGATGGTCGTCATTGAACATTCTCCTGAAACTTGATTTCCCAACTCATGCGGCATGCGCCGCTGAGACATTGCGTTCTGCCCGCTGGCTACACCTGTTTCGATGTTTAGACAGCAGAACGTACCGATTTTGCCGTAGCTCGTGGCATAAGTTCCCAAAACAGCGCACTTTTTGCAACGACTGTCAGCCTGCGGTCACAGGGTTTCCACTAGGTGCACTGACTTATTGTCCACTGCTCATGCGGTGTTTCATTGAACATTGGCTGCATTCACGTCAGAAGGATTCGCTCTGGGAGTGAGCTTGATCCGATCAGCTTGTGTGACGCAAAAATGCCGGTTAGTACCGCTGTAGGATCACTGACCACTGCAGCATGGCGCTTTGCTCGTGTCAAGGCCGTGTACAGCAACTCGCGGCTGGCCAGTCGCCCGGGCTCTTGATGACCGGGCAGCAACAGAACCACACGGTCGTACTCGCTGCCTTGCGACTTGTGCACGGTGATGGCAAATGCGTCGGCAACTGGGCCGAGTGCCGCCATAGGCCAGGATTGCAGCCCAACAGGTGTAGCAAACCATGCACGCAGTTCGCGCGATTCATGTAATTGGCCCTGTGTGCGCAGCACAATGCCCATATCGCCGTTAGACAAACCACCGCCCAATTCTTGCGGCTGGTTGCGGGTGAGCATGATGCGCTGACCATGAAAGTACTGCCCCCACACAGCGCCGGGCGCATGTTGACGAACGTAGCGGCCGATCAAGCGATTGACGCGCTGCACGCCTAGCGGCCCGCCATGCGTGAGGCACAGCACCTGCCATTGGTCGCAGAGCGCTAGCACTTCTTCAGGGCGTGCGTTGCGCCTCAATGCGGCGGTGTAGTCCTCAAGCTCGGTTTGCAGTTGTGCCATCAACAACAACCCCAGGGCTTTGCCGCCCGTTAGCCCGACCGTGTGCCACGAAAATGATCCCCCTGCGCCCTTTAGCGCTTGCGCCTGCGCCACGACTTGCGACAGCGCCTGCGCGTCACCGTTGCGCACGGCGCAAGCTGCCTTGCCGAGCAGGCTGTCGGCATCAAAGCGCCAGCTGCTTTGCAATGTAGCCACTGCATGCGGCAGGGGGGGCGGCTGGCTTACGCTGCCGCACAGCGAGTGAAACACGCTTCCTACATCGACCGCCGACAACTGATCCTTATCCCCCAGCATCAACAACTGCGCACCTTGGGGCAATGCGTCGAGCAGCTTTGCCGCCATCGCAAGATCCATCATCGACGCTTCGTCGACGACGACGCAATCAAACGCCAGCGGCCGGCCAGCGTGGTGTCTAGCACGCCCGGATGAAGGATCTATACCGAGTATCGAGTGAAGCGTATCTATAGAAATGCAGTGATCGGCATTTACTTGCATAAGTATTTGCTCACCAAAACAACTACTGCCCAATGCGCTGCGCATGCGCTGCGCCGCCTTGCCAGTAGGGGCTGCCAGCGCAAGGCGCAGCTGTGGCCTCGCCGCGCGCAATGCGGCAATCAGGGTGGCCAGACAAGTCGTCTTGCCCGTCCCCGGGCCGCCGGTGATCACTGCCAGGTTGCGCGACGCCGCAAGCAACACCGCCTGTAACTGCTCATCACTCAAGTTAGCCTGAGCTGCATGCTGCCGGATACTAGCCTCCATCTCCGGGTCGAAACGGCTGCTGGGGGCATCGAGTTCAAGCAGGCGTTTTGCAACGGCCGCCTCATAGTTGCGCAAGCGCGTAAAAGCCAGAAAGCCCGCCTCAAGGGTGAGAACCCGACCTGATGTTTCTGCGGTAAGTAACGATTGCTTGCTTGCGGTACATGCAACAAGGCTGCTGGCCTGCAAGGCCTCAATGCTTGCCGCTGAAAGCGCCGAGAGCGGCAGTGACGCATGCCCCTCGGCGAACGCAGCAGTGAGTTTCTCGATCGCCACCTCAAAGGCCGTGCGCTGATCTTGTGTCAACTCCTGGCCGGCGAGTTGCGAAAGCAAACTCACTGTCGATGCAAGGTAGGTTTGCTCAGCGCTCGTATCGGTCAATGGATGTTTCGCCAAACTCAGCCATTGGCCTGATGCGGCAAGCTGCCGCAGGTTTGTAGCGCTACTCATACATGCCCCGCAAAATCAGGTGCTGGGTCGAGTAAGTGCGTCAGCACAGCTAGCTGCTCTGCCGTGGGCTCGTAGCGCCACACGCCCGTATCGGCTTGCGGATGCATGCCACGCAGGAAGGCAAACACCGCGCCGCCGAGGTGATGCGCCGGGTCATAAGCAGCCAGCGTACGGGACAGGTGCAGATGTAGCGCAAACAGGTAAACAGCCGCCTGCACGTCATAACGATGTTCGTGAATGGCGGCATGCAGCTCAGCGGCCTGGTAGTGCGACGCGTCAGGCCCAAGCCTGTTGGACTTGTAGTCCAGCACCCAGTAGCGGCCCTGCGACTCAAACACCAGATCGACAATGCCCGTCAGAAAACCCTGCGCCAAGGAGGCCGTCAACGGAGACTCTTGCAAGCTGCTTGCCCCAGCCTGTACCAGCCGCTGCGATAGAACATCGGCCATTAGCAGTGGTTGCCGGATGTCAAAGCCCCATTCACGCGCGCAGCCACCCGATGCGAACACCTGCGCGAGCGTGGCACCCTGCTGGGTGAGCGAAACTGCGGCAATCTGTTGCAGCCAATCATCGACCTCGTCGCACAGGCTGGCAGCAAAGCCAAACCGCATGAGCTGACTGCAAACGGCCTGGCGGCGCGCGTTTGCGTCAAGCGAGAAATCCAGACGCTCGAGGATCGCATGCAGGCACTCACCGGCCACGGGCCCAGCGGGAAAGCGCCAACGGATACCGCCCTCCTCCAGGTTGACTGGCGTTGGATCTTCGGCCGCAATCGAGCGATCACGATCCACCGTCATCGTTGCAGCAGATGCGTGCTGCTCCAATAGCGAATTACGATCAGAAGCGCGTATCAGGGCGCTGTAGCTGCTCAATTGCCAAGGCGCATCGATGTTGCGTTGAATGCGTGCCACGTCGATTTGCGGCACACTGAGCTGTGCTGGCCGCAACTCCAGGCTGTGCTGCCCTGCATCAACGGCGCTGACTTCGATTTGCCCTTGCAACTTCGCGGCGATTTGCTGCCAAGTGCGACCCGATCGTAATCGCGCCAGCACTGAGGCCGGGGCCGTGTCGTCGGTAGGCTCACTTGTGTCCAGCATGAC
>CAYSMM010000061.1:0-9881 GCA_964432095.1 uncultured Burkholderiaceae bacterium
CGCCATGGCCACCGCCGCCCACACAAGCTTGGTGGCCACAGACTCCAGCGCATCTGCCCGCAGCAGCAAACCCACCCAGTAAAACAGCGTGGCCAAGAAAATGAGCACGCACATCCACAGCACGGCCGACTGACTGGACAAAAAGTATTTGAGCCAGAACACGGTTTCGGCGCGCGCCAGCTCATTGTTGCCACTTGGGCCGACGTATGACGCGATGCCCAACGCTGCGAACGCCGCGACGACGAGCATCAACACCCGCAGCGGCCGCCAGAACCAGCCCAGCCAGATGAACGCGGGCACAGCGCCAATCAGGATGGCCTTCTCATAGCCGCCCATGCCGCTGTATTTGTTGTAAACCAGCACGCCAATAAGCACTGCCACCACCGCGAAAGTCCAGTCAAACCCGCTGCGCTGACGAAAGTACCCAGGCCGCTGCAGCGATTGACTCAGTACCTGCGTATTCACTTTATACTCCTTTAAGTATAGTGCCTTTACTGGTATTTATATCCGCAGCAATCTGCCTATACTCATCTTCAAACTCCATAGTCTTGCGCGTCGTAGACATCGCCATCAGAGCCTCACTCCCCGGCCCGGCTTGCTGCGCGTCTTTCACCAGCACCCATATGCGCCGCTCGCGCACGTACAGCATCGCAAAAACACCGAGGATGAGCAAGGCGCAGCCGAGATAGACGAGATAACGGCCCGGAGCGCGCGCCACCTGGAACACGCTGGCTTGCACATGCGTATAGTCATCGAGCTTCAGGTACACCGGCGCACCATAGACAAAGCTGTCGGACAAGGCCAGCAGGGCTTGCGTCATAAAGCGCTGGCCGGCCTCGTTGACAGGTGCTGGCGGCAGGCCCTGCTGCGCGCGTGCCACTTGATAGAGCTGCCATGTCACGCCGCTGAGCAGGCGCAGGAACACCGCGCTGGCGTTGTCACGCTCGGCCTCGGGTACAGCGTTTTCCAAGAACTGTGCAATCGCCTGCAAGCCGCCGCGCACCTCGCTCTGGCCGGGCTTTGCAGCCGGCACGGCAATGGCGCCTGAATACAAATCGAGCGCACGCGCCACTGAAAACATCAACTGCTCGCGCGATTGCGCGCTGCTTGCGCCCTCACCTGCAGCCTCGGCCACGTAGCGCTCTACGGCCTGGGTGCGCAAGCGGGCGTCAGACAAGGCTGCGCGCAAAATCATGAAGCCCTTGACCTCATCGTTCTCATCGGCCGGAATGCGCACATAGCGGAACGGCTCGTTCGGATTGTCGCGAATACCCGTCAGAAACACGCGCGTACCATCCAGTTCCATAGGCAGCATGTAGTTGCTGAACTCACGAGCCTGGCCGCTTGCATCGCGCACCTTGTATGTGACACGGGGGCCGACATTGCGCAAATCCTTGTTGCGCTCCAGATTCACACCCGAGCCCGTCATGGCCTTGAGTGACTCACCCAGATCGACCTTGCGCACGTCCACGCTGCCGTCATCACTGGCATTGGCCTTGGCCATGTTCTCCACATTGATCACGCGCAGGCCGGTGAACTCCAGCCCAAGCTGCTGATTGCCGCCTTGCAGTTTGGTTTCCGAGCCCACCATGCCGTCGATCGCAAACGTGCGCGCAGACGCGCCTTGCATGGGCCATGCCGTAAACTTGAGCTGTGAGCCACCATCGTCAAAGCTCGACTGGTAGATCGCCAACCCGTTGACGATCATCGGTTTGTTCACCTCCACACGCCCCTTGTGCACCTGGCCATTGCTGAGATCGGTGACTTCCACGTCACTGGCAAACAGCTTGGGCATGCCAGTGGAGTAGTACTCGACGATGAACTTGTTGAGCTTGATGGCCACAGGCAACTCCTGCACCATCACCCCGCTAGAAAAGTTCAGCAGGGCGTGTTGCACCGACCCGCCCTCGGGCACGAACACATTGCCGCGGTACGACGGGTTGCCAACCGGCATGCGGTGTGCTGGCGGTGTTTGTGCAATCAGCATGTTGTCGCGCGTGGGCTGCCTGTCGGTCAGCCACATATAGATGCGCATGCCAATGTCGCCGTCGAGCATGCCACCAATACACACCAGCACAATGGCGCCATGCGCTGCGAGATACCCCAGCTTGTTGGCGCTGCCAGCCTTACCTGCAATCAGTGTTGCACCACGCTCTTCGGTACTGCGGTCGTCTAGCTTGAGTTTGTAGCCCCTGGCCAGCAGATGCTGGCCGATGCGTTGCAACGCCTGTTCGCGGCCCTCGGCCAGCTCGGCGTGCGCCTTGTGGTGAAAAGCGTGCAGGCTTTGCTCGCGCAAATGCTCTTTGAAGGTGCGCAGGTCAGCCAGGATCTTGGGCGCGTTGCGTGCAATGCATAGCGAGGTGCTGATCACCAAAAACGCCAGGATGAGCAAAAACCACCAGGCGCTGTACACCGAGTACAGCGACATGCGCGCAAACACCTCGTACCAGAACGGCCCGAACTGGTTGATGTAGCTCGTGGCGGGCTGCCCCTGTTGCAACACCGTGCCAATGACGCTGGCGATGCAGATCACCGTGAGCAGAGAAATGGCAAAGCGCATGGACGACACGAGCTCCACCGCCTCGCGCGCCAGACGCGAGCCGCGGGTGAGCTCGATGCCAGAGGTGGAAATTACAGCAGGATCAGCAGACATGGCTCAATCGGTCGGTTTTATGCAGACTGCAAGGCAGCAACGCCAATCACTTAACGTGCGCACCCGATTTGGTAGAAGTTTCTGGTTAGAAGTTTCAAAGCATGGGATGCCGGGATTAGGGCCTGTTAAAACACTAGTTCGAATTTGAAACGAAAAAGGAGGCTTACGTTGCCTCCTTTTGTAAGCGGCCTTGCAGTTGCAAGGTCTTCAACGAGCTTGTGTGTGCTCAGCGAAGCCCGGCAATATAGTCCGCCACCGCCTTGATCTCTTTGTCTGTCATCTTGGCTGCAATTTGCGACATCTGCACATTATTCTTGCGGCCGCCTTCGCGGAAGGCAGTGAGTTGGGTAGCGGTGTACTCGGCCCACTGGCCGCTCAGGCGTGGATATTGCGCCGGGATACCACTGCCCGTGGGGCCGTGGCAGCCTGCGCAAGCCGGCAGGCCTTTGCTGGCCACGCCCGCGCGGTAAAGCTGCTCGCCTAAGGCCACATCTTCTTTGGTGCCGCGTGCTGTGCCCAGTTTCTGGGTCTGCTTGGCGTAGAACGCGGCCACGTTGCGCATGTCCTCATCGCTCAAGCCGGCGGCAAAGCCAGCCATGATGGCGTTGACCCGCTCTGCCTCTTTGGCACCGGGCTTGACTTTGAAATTCTGTAGTTGCTTGACGAGGTACTCGGGGTGCTGTTGCGCCAGCTTGGGATTGGCCGGGCTGGCGCTGTTGCCATCGGCTGCATGGCAGGCTGCGCACACCTGGCTGGCAATGGTTTGGCCTTTGGTGATATCGGGCTTGGCAGCCGCAGCGGCGGTTTGGGCCTGCGCCAGCGCGGCGAAAATGGACAGCGCGAAACTGACAGCACTATATGTAGCGATACGAGCGGTGGTGCGGGACATCATGGCGGCGTTGCGTTTTTCGGGTCTTAGCATTGTTCTGGGCAGTCATCAGCAACTTTGAGAAGAGAAGCTTCTGATCAATCTCTGCGATTTTACAATAGCGGACTTCTGCCCATAAAACACCCTGCCAGCAACCAAGCGATTTGCCCTGGCAATGACTCATCACCTGTTCCATGCCCAGCCCCCTGCTGCACACCGCCCGTTTCGCCCTGACCGCGGCCGACATCGCCGGTCTACCGCCGGGCGACTTGCCTGAGGTGGCTTTCGTGGGGCGCTCCAACGCCGGCAAGAGCACCTGCATCAATACGCTGACGCAGCAAAAGCGCCTAGCGTTCGCCAGCAAGACGCCGGGGCGCACGCAGCACATCAACTACTTTGCTGTGGGTTACAAGCAGCAGACCAACGGCTACCTGGTGGATTTGCCGGGCTATGGCTACGCCGCAGTGCCCAAGGCTGCCAAGCTGCGCTGGCAGCGCTTTCTCGCGCAATATCTGGCCACACGAGAGGCGCTGCGCGGGCTCGTGCTGATCGTGGACAGCCGGCTTGGCGTGACGCCGATCGACCTGGGCCTGCTGGAATTCATGAACACCCATCCCAAGCCAGTGCATGTGCTGCTGGGTAAGGCCGACAAGCTTTCGGGAGGCGAGAAGGCGCAAGCTATGCGGCAGGCCCAACATGCCCTAGGGGAGTATTTGTCTGAAAACAGGCTAGAAATCGAGTTGAGCCTGCAAACCTTTTCGGCTACCAAGCGCGAGGGGCTGGATGATTTATCGGCCCTCATCGAGGGCTGGCTCTCACCTGTTTAGGGGATGCATCACTCTAATGATGACTGCTCCTAACCGCGCAAACTACACATGAGTGAGGATTAGTTAGCGCGCAGTCACGGTTTGTTACCCATACCGCCTACAGTAGGCGGTATATTTATAGAAACTATTTTGTACTCACTGCTCGAAGTAAGCAGTATCGACGTAATATCCACCTGTTAACCCCGCTGAGCCTGGCCCTGAAAAGCGATGAAAACACCGGCTGTTGACTCAAGCATGACCTTCGCACGCACCGCGCGCGGCTACGCCGAGGCGGTGGACTGCAACTCGGCGCTCTCTCCCATGCTGCGGCATTTGCTGATCCTGCTCGACGGCAAATCCACGCTCACGCAACTGTCACATCGCTACCATCACGGCGACATCTGTCTGGCCGCATCTCTGCTGTGGGTGCATGGCTACGCACAATTGCAAGCCCCGCAGGCGCAGCACGAAAAGCGCAGCCTGGTCAGCCGTTTGTTTGGGCGGGACGACGCGGCACAGGCCGGCGCAGCGCCGGGGTTCGTCGATTCGCTGCAAAGCGTGTTCCCCACCACCATGGGTTCCAAAGCTGATAAGTCCCGCAAGACAGCCGTGCAGTTCACCGAGTCGGGCCGCTATTGGTTCTCGCTTGGCGGCATTACGGCCAGCCGCAGGCACCCGCATCAGGGCGCTGATGCGCCGCCGGCCAGCGACGGCTCGGATCATCATTTGCCCAAGCACGACTGAGCATGTGCTAGGTGTAATTCACCTAATACTCACACTTGTATACACTGTTAAATGGCCCTTAGTAGCGCAAAATAGCGACTACACTAACAGTAGTACTGGCGTATAGTGTCAGAGCGAGCGGGGCCACGCACACTCAAGTGCGAAAGTCAAACCGCGCTCAGCTTGCTGGTTGACGAAGCAGCGGTTTATTCCAGCGGGCGCTGCGCCCAGCCTAACGGCACCAAAAACGCCCGCTGTAACTCGTGCCGCGCGCCGTCTTCGCGCTTGGTGAGATTCACCCACAACTCAGGCGCCCGCGGCACGGGCGAGGAGTCGCTCAGGTGATAGGTAGGGTAGCGACCGTCTATGCCGCGCTGCACCTTGGCCGGTGACAGCCACGACAAGCGTGGCAGCAGCAGCCATGAGCCATGGCGCATCAAGGTGGCGTCTTCGTCTTCCAGCCATACACCGGCCGGGTGATCGGGATTGAGGCCCCATGCCGCCGGCACAGCCGCTTGCGACAAACCTGCCGCAAAAGCGGGGTAGAACAGCCAGCCGCGCAGATACGCCAGCCGACGTGCCACGCGCGCACCACCGGCAAATTCGTCTGGCAAGGGCCGCTGCATTTGCTGGTCAAACAGATGGATGAGCTTGTGGCCGAGTGTGTCGTTCCGCGCCGGGCCGACAAAATCCTCCAGCGACTGATTGCCAGTAGCGAGGTAAAACTTGACGCCCAGTTCCCAGTGTTCGACGCGCCCGTCGTGCGACACCACAAAGTCGATCTCACCAGCAGTCCCGTGGCCATCGCGCGCCAGCACCGGCATGTGGCTGGCCAGTAGCTCGATGGCGATGTCGCTCGGCGGGTTAGACAACGCGAAGCCCAGTAGCTGCTCGGCGTAGCGACCCAGGCGTGACGCCGGCGACTCGGCCAAGACGCGCTCCAGCCGCTCGGGCGTGGCATCGAGCAGGAACAGCCAGCGCCGCCACGCGGTGAGCTCCTCACTCGTCCATCGCTGCACGCCGGGCTCGTCGCCAAGGCGCCAGCGCGGGCTGTCGGGGTTGAGCAGTGGCGGCGACAGCAGCAGGAATGCAAGATCACGCACCGCGGGGTGAGTGAGCCGCGCCAGCGTGTTGCGCCATGATGGGCCCGTATCGTCCGGGGCGTAACGCGGTGCAGATGGTGCAGCGTTGGCCGCTTGCGGCCCATCGGCCGCGTCAGACGCACGCGCCAGTTGCTCGGCAAGCTGTGCCAGCTTGGGGTTAGGTGCGGCGTTGTTGGCCATAGGCTGTTGATGATGACAGATTTACGCAGTAGCGTCGCGGGGCGCCTGATCGTTCTGCGCGGCAACTTGGCGCGCAAAACACAAATCGGCCCAGGCATCGCCCTTGGCCACCAGGTTACGCAACAGGTAAGCCGGATGATAGGTGACGATGGTGGGAATGCCGGCGTAATGGTGCACGCGGCCGCGCAGGCTGCCCACCGGCTCTTTGGTGTTGAGCAGCGAGGTAATCGCGAATTTGCCCACACACAAAATGATGCGTGGGTTGAGCAGCTCTAACTGGCGCTTGAGGAACGGCTCGCACTGCGCCATTTCCTGCGGCTCGGGGTTGCGGTTGTCGGGCGGACGGCATTTCAGCGTGTTCAGGATGTACACGCCCTTGCCGCGCGCCAGGCCAATGCTTGCGAGCATGTTGTCCAGCAGCTTGCCGCTTTGGCCGACGAAGGGTTCGCCTTGCGCGTCCTCGTTAGCGCCAGGCGCCTCTCCGATGATCACCCATCGCGGCTTCACGTCACCCACGCCAAACACAGTTTGCGTGCGGCTTTCGCACAACTTGCACGCGGTGCATTTCTGCACCAGTTGCTCGAGCTCAGCCCAGTTGCTGCTCATGATGTGCGCGCGCCGGTCGGTGATGGCGGGGCTCTCAGATGATGCAGAACTCAACACAGTATCTGGCATTTTCTGGTAATCAGTGTTTATTTTCGGGATAGAACTTTGTGCAGTATCACGCAATCGATAGATATCGATACCCAGCTCGCTCAAGATGGCCTTACGCCGGGTTGCCTTTGTTTCTGCACTCATGCTTGGACCCTGGTCATGCTCTACTCACACGATCGCGCCTTCGTCACCGATCAAAAGCTTCATCAAAATCGCGTCCTCACGTTTGCCCAACGCCGCAGGATAGTACTGTTTGCGCAGGCCCACCTGTTTGAAGCCGTAGCCCGCGTACAGCGCAATGCCCGCAGCGTTGCTAGGCCGCACTTCGAGCCACACCGCCTTTGCACCTTGCGCCTGCGCGTGGGCGTGCACCTGCTCCAGCAGCCAGCGGCCTATGCCCTGCTTTTGCATCGCCGGTGCAACGGTGAGGTTGAGCAAATGCACCTCGTCAATCACGGGCATACAGACGAAATAGCCCACCAGTCGCACACCGTGCCACGCGCACATCACGGTATGGCCAGCGTCGAGCGAATCGCTGAAGTTGCCGCGTGTCCACGGAAACTCATAGGCCATGCTCTCCACCTCCATCAGGCGGTCGAGTTGATACGGCTCCAGCGGGGCCAGCCTGAGAGCAGCCAGCAAGGGCTTGAAGTGTGCGCTCATGACGCCCCCGCACGAGCCGATGTCTGACTCGCTGCCGCCTGCTTGGCGAGCTTAGCCGCGTCACGCTCCGCAGTGGTGAGCGCTACCTTGTTGCGCACGTACACTGGCTCGGCAGCGATCGCGCTTAGCACCTCGCCGCGTGACAGCCGGGCCGTCGCGATAGCCAGCATCGCGTGCGCATCGGGCGTGGCTGCCTGCGCTGGCGCGCGGAGGTTGGCGGGCCACGGCGCTTGAGCACCACCGTGCGTTGCCCAGGCATTGCCAACGCCTTGCCAGGCGCTTGCATCGTCTTTCAGCAATGATGAAACCTCTGATACTCTAATGAGTTCAATGCCATTAATGGACACTGGTAAACCGGATACGACTATGTACTGACCTATGTACAACTCATCCATGCGCGCATCGAGCGCAGCCAAGATGTGCGTGGCGCCGGTTTGCCAGTGCACCTGCAACGCCAGTGCCTCTAGCGACGTGACGGCCACGAGCGGCTTTGCGAGCGCAAAGCCCAACCCCTGCGCCACCGCGCACGCGGTGCGCAAACCGGTGAACGCGCCGGGGCCGCAACCAAAGGCAATGGCGTCGAGCTCGTGCTTGCCCAGCGCGGCCTCGCGCAGCAGTTCGTCGATCAATGCGATGAGCCTGGCCGACGCCTGCGGGCCACCCTCCTCTGCATGCACCAACTCGCGGCCTTGCGTGCGCAGGGCCACGCTGGTGGTTTGCGTGGACGTATCGAATGCCAGGATGTTTTGCGGAAGATTCATCACACAGCGGCTTGCTGGGCCATGATTGCTACGCAGTTTAGCAACCCGTGGCACCTACAATCTCCCTCGTGAAATCCTTGAATCGCCTCCTCATGGCGGTATGCGCCGCCGCGGCGTGCACCGCGCTGCATGCGCAGCAAGACTTCAACCCAAGCGGCAGTGCCTTGCCCGCAGCGGTGGCGCAAGCGCTTGCGCGAGCGCAGGTACCGGCAAGCGCGGCGGTGGTGGCCGTGCAAGAGATCGGGGCGCGCGACTATAAGGTTGCGCACAACCTGCAAACCGCGGTGAACCCGGCGTCACTGATGAAGCTCGTCACCACCTACGCGGCGCTCGAGATGTTGACGCCGGCTTATCAGTGGAAGACAGGCGTGTATGTGCAGGGCACTGTGAATGGCAACGGTGTTCTCGAGGGCGACTTGCTGCTCAAGGGCAGCGGTGACCCCAAGCTCGTGATCGAGAATCTGTGGATGCTGCTGCGCCGCGTGCAGGCTGCGGGCATACGCGAGATTCGCGGCGACATCGTGCTGGACCGCAGCGCGTTCGACATCGCCGAGCTGGACACTGCGCGCTTCGACAACGACCCCACACGCCCCTACAACGTGGGCGCAGACGCACTGCTGCTCAATTACAAAAGCGTCAGCTTCAGCTTCATCCCCAACGGCAGCAGCATCAGCGTGGGCGCAGAGCCGCGGCTGGCCGGCATGCAACTGCCTGCGTCGGTCCGCGCAAGTAACGGCAACGCAGACTGTGGTGACTGGAAAAGTAAGCTCGCCGCAGACTTCTCTGATTTTCTTGCTCCGCGCTTTGCGGGCAGCTTTGCACCCGCTTGCGGCGAGAAGCAATGGCACGTGGCCGCGCTGTCGGCGCAGCGTTACGCGCAGGCGCTGCTCACTCAGCTGTGGGCCGATTCGGGCGGTAAGCTCAGCGGCCAGGTGAAAGAAGGCCGCGTGGGCAATGGCGCGCGGCTGCTGTTGGAGTGGACATCGCCGCCGCTGTCGGAAGTCATACGCGACATCAACAAGTTCAGCAACAACGTCATGGCGCGGCAGTTGTTCCTGACGATTGCCGGCGAGGTCACGCAACAGTCTGCTACCGCAGCGGCCGCCGAGCGCGCCATCAAGGACTGGGCGCGCGACCGCGGCATGGCCATGCCTGAGCTGCTGATGGAAAACGGCAGCGGGCTGTCGCGCGTCGAGCGCATCAGCGGCGCGTCGCACACACGGCTGCAGCAAGCCCCCAACCCCAGCCCCGCCATGCCCGAGCTGATGAGCAGCCTGCCCATCACCGGACAAGACGGCACCATGCGCCGCCGCAAGGGCCATGTAGCCACCGGCAGCGCACATATCAAAACCGGCAGCCTGCGCGACGTGCGCGGCATTGCGGGCTATGTGCTCGCCGCCAATGGCAAGCGCTACGCCGTCGTGGCCATCGTCAATCACCCCAACGCGGCGGCCACGCAAGACGCACTCG